>NZ_JBFUJD010000018.1:0-68477 GCF_056401555.1 Caulobacter sp. P4_E5 | reverse complement strand
CGCCCTGGGCGCGGCCTTCAACACCCGAGCCGCCGAGCGCCAGCTGGAGATGCTGCGCGAGATGGGCGTCAACGCCCTGCGGATGAGCCACAACCCGCCCGCGCCGGAGCTGTTGGACCTGGCCGACCGCATGGGCTTCCTGGTCATCGACGAGGTCTTCGACATGTGGTTCAGCAAGAAGACGCCGCTCGACAACCACCTGATCTTCCCCGACTGGCATGAGCAGGATCTGCGGTCGATGATCCGCCGCGACCGCAATCATCCGTCCGTGACGATCTGGAGCGTCGGCAACGAGGTCGGCGAGCAATATACCGGCGCCGACGGGGCGAAGGTCGCCCGCGAGCTGGTCGCGATCGCCAAGGACGAGGACCCGACCCGGCCCACGACCACGGCCATGAACTTCGCCAAGGCCGACATGCCGTTGCCGGCCGAGGTGGACGTGATCGGCCTGAACTACCAGGCCGCCGGCATCCGCGCCCTGCCGTCCCAGGCGCCGATGTTCCATGCGCGCTTCCCCGACAAGATGATCGTCAGCACCGAGAGCGCCGCGGCGCTCAGCACCCGGGGCGACTTCCAATTCCCGGTCGTGGGCAGCAACAGCGCCCCGGTGCGGCCCGGGATCGGCGGCGATCCCAAGACCCGGCAGGTCAGCGCCTATGAGCTCTATACGGCGGACTTCGGGTCCTCGGCCGACCGGACCTTCGCGGCCCACGACCAGAACCCGTACATCGCCGGCGAGTTCGTCTGGTCCGGCTGGGACTATCTGGGCGAGCCGACGCCCTACTACGAATCCCGCAGCGCCTATTTCGGGATCATCGACCTGGCCGGGTTCAAGAAGGACCGCTTCTACCTCTACCAGGCCCGCTGGCGGCCCGACCTGCCGATGGCCCACATCCTGCCACACTGGACCTGGCCCGAGCGGGTGGGCGAGGTGACCCCGGTGCACGTGTTCTCGTCGGGCGACGAGGCCGAGCTGTTCATCAACGGCCAGTCGCAGGGGCGCAAGAAGCGGGGGCCTTACGAATACCGGTTCCGCTGGGACTACACGACCTACCAGCCCGGCGAGCTGAAGGTGGTGACCTACAAGGACGGCAAGGTCTGGGCGACCGAAGTGGTCAAGACCGCCGGACCGCCCGCCGCCCTCGAGGCCGCCCCCGACCGCGCGATGATCAAGGCCGACGGCCGCGACCTGTCGTTCGTCTCGGTGCGGATCGTCGACAAGGATGGCGTCGCCGCGCCGCGCGCCGACGCCCGCGTGACCTTTAAGATCGAAGGGCCTGGCGAGATCGTCGCCACCGACAACGGCGACCCAACCGACCTCGAGGCCTTCCCGTCTCCGGCGCGCAAGGCCTTCAACGGACGGGTGATGGCCGTCGTGCGAGCCAAGCCCGGCCAGGCCGGACCGATCGTGGTCACGGCGCAGGCCTCGGGTCTGACGCCTAGCCGCATCGAAGTCCGCTCCACCCGCTGACGGCGATCTTCACCCGGCGCGGCGCAGGACCAGGGTCGCGATCGAACGCGGCGGGGCGATGAGGCCGGGGAGGGGCTCAGCGCGTCGGCGCGCGTCGGTGACGATCATCCGTCCCGTCCAGCCGCCGGGAGGCGTCAGCTGGCGCGGCGACAGACCGCCGTTGACGTGGACAAGGACGAGTTCCTTCCCGTCGGGCGACAGCGCTCCGACGGTGTCGAGGTCGTCGACCGGGACCAGCCGATAGCCCGGGCGGATGAAGCGGCTGAACTGGGCCATGGCCCAGTACTTGGCCGTCACGTGGATCGCGTGCGGCCCGTCGGGCGCGGACTGGTAGTCGGCCTTGACCAGCCCCCAGTTCGATCCCTTCGCGCCGTCGCGGGTGCTGAGGTTCTCGACCGCCTGCCAGAACACCCAGGCGCTGGGCTCCAGGCGCTTGAGGTCCAGCACCACATGCTCGGCGAAGGCCAGCGGTGAGGCCATGCCCTCGAAATCTTCCGGGTCCTTGTCCAGCGGCGTGTCGTTCTCGGACATCCACAGGCGGATGTTCGCGGCGCGCGCCGCGTCCCGGACGCCGGTCTGGTTGACGGTCCCGTAGCTGTGGACGTTCAGCTGGCCGATCGCGGCGCGAGCCTTCGGCGGATAGGCGGCCCAGTCTTCCAGGAACAGGTGCGAGTTGGTCTCGTCCGGCGCGCTGACCACCGTCTCCAGGCCCCGCGCCTTCAGGGCCGCATCGGTGGCCAGGATCATCGCCGCCTGGCGCGCGGGACTCCAGTGGGCGCCCTCCTGGGTGTTGGCCGCGTGCCAGTAGTCGGTGTTCGGCTCATTGACCGGCGACAGCGTGCGGAAGGCGATGCCGTGGCGGCGCTGCAGCTCGTCGACGGCGCGGGCCAGATAGGCCGCGAACAGCGCCTCCTGGCCGGGGCGCAGGTTGTCGTCGGCAGCCTTCTCGGCGCCTGACACCTTGCCGCTGACCGTCATGAACCAGGGCGGTGAGTTGGAGAAGGCCTCGAAGATGGGCTGGCGGACGCGAGCCTTGATGGCGTCCAGCCACCAGCGCTGGTTGGCGTCGGCCGACCAGTCCCACATCGCCTCTTGATCGGGACGCCACCAGTCGGTCCCGGTCGCCCCCTCGGGCTGTCGCCAGAAACCGGGGACCGCCGCGCCGGGGCGCAGGTAGGGCTTCATGTCAGCCCGGTCGCCACCACCGATGTTGTAGCGGGCGATCGTCCAGCCCAGGCCGCCGGGTCCGTAAAACAGGTCGGCGAGGCGGCTTCGCTCGGCGTCCGGCCAGCCGCCGGTGACATGGGCGAACCAGGCCAGGGCCGTGCCCCAGCCCTCGAAGACGGTGGTCGCGCGGGAGAGGTCCGGACGCAGCCGGATCGTCACCGGCGGTTCGGCCCGCCGCGCCGCGGCCGGGCCGGCGAGCGCCCATACGGCGGCGGCCGTCAGCAGCGCGCGCCGAGAGGGTCCATCCGGGTCGGTGGCGTTCGTCATCGATCATCTCGTCTCTGTTAGCGGTAACAATTGTCTGACAAACCAGGGTGGCGGCGGAAATGTTTCGATGCCGGCGTTGCACGCGGAAAGGCTGCGGCGCACTCCTGGATTGCTCGCCTGATGCTAGAAATATGCCTTTTTAGCCAGTGGTTTAAGTCGACGTCCCACATGGTGAAGCTTTTGATCCGCGCAGGGCGACGCCATGGTTGAGCTTGGCAAGGTATCGGTCGATCTCCCGTTGTTCTCCCAAATCATACTTGTATGACAAATGACAGCGTAATATGTCAGACCAGAAACCGCGTTCTGAAACGAAGCGCGATGGAAAAAACAAAGCGAGGAGGAGATCCAATGAGGTCGGTGCAAACGGGATTGATGCTGGGCGTTTCGGCGGTGGCGCTGGGACTGGCCATGGTCGGCGGAGCGGCTGCCCAAACGGCTCCCCAGGCGGCGAACGCGCCAGCGGCTCAGGACAACGCGGTGGCCGAGGTGGTCGTCACCGGCGTGCGTGAAAGCCTGCGCTCGGCCCAGGCGATCAAGCGCAACGCCGACCAGATCGTCGACTCGGTCCAGGCGCAGGACATCGGCAAGCTGCCGGACGCCAACACCACCGAGGCGCTGCAGCGCATCACCGGGGTCCAGATCCAGCGCCGCTATGGCGAAGGCGCGACCGACTTCGATCACCGCACCCAGCCGGCCGTCACCGTGCGCGGCCTGACCCAGGTGCAGAACTTCCTGGACGGCCGCGCCGTATACTCGGCCTCGGGCGGTCGGGCGTTCGACCTGGAAGGCGTGCCGCCGGAGCTGCTGTCGGGCATCGACGTCTACAAGAACGCGCCGGCCAATATCATCGAGGGCGGCGTCGGTGGAGCGGTCAACCTGCGCACCCGCAAGCCGTTCGACGCGGCCGGCCGGGTGCTCAGCGCCACAGCGCGCGGCAACTATTACGACCGCGTCGACAAGAAGGGCGGCTCGATCTCAGGGCTGTACAGCAACCGTTGGGACACCTCGGCGGGCGAGATGGGCTTCCTGGTCAACGCCGTGCTCAGCAAGAGCCGCTATCGCCAGGACGGCCTGCTGGCCGGTCCGTTCGACTCCGTTCCGGCCGGCTCGATCGCCGGCGCCCCGGCCAACGCCCAGGTGCCCTACGGCTTCGAGATCTATGACGACAGCGGCGACCGCAAGCGCCTGGGCATCGCCACGGCCTTCCAGTGGAAGCCCAGCGACGACCTGCTGCTGACGGCCCAGTATCAGCGCACCAAGTACTGGTTCAACCGGACGGGCGCCTACTACTACGACTTCAACAACCGCTCGAACCAGCGCAACGCCGCCGGCGTGGTGACCAGCTACGGCACCGATCCGCTGCCGGGCGCGGCCTTCACCTTCAACGACGAGGGCTACGCCACCAAGGGCTCGATCCAGAACCAAACCTTCGAGACGGGCCGGTTCGACCAGCAACTGTGGAGCCAGAGCCAGAACTTCACCCTGAACGCCGCGTGGCGGGTCAGCGACAAGCTCAAGACCAATTTCGACGTCCAGTATCTGAAGTCGTACTACAACGCCGACCGCAACGGTCACGTCCTGTCGCTGTACACCCAGGCGGGCCAGAACGCCCTGACCACGCCGCACAAGACCGTCGTCGACTTCGACCTGACGGGCAAATACCCGAAGTGGGAGGTCCGTGATCCGACGCTGCTGAACAACCCGGCTAACTACACCACGCCGTACATCGCCGACTCGCTGCAGCGGAACGACGCCGAGACCTTCGCCCTGGCCGGCGACTTCGAATACGACTTCGAGGGCGGCTTCTTCGACAAGCTGCGCGGCGGCGCGCGCTATTCCGACAACAGCATCGACCTGCGCGGCACCTGGCATGGGGTCTGCGTGACCGCGCTGGGCGCCGACCCGAACTGCTCGGCCCCGGCCGGCACGCCGCTGGTGCCGCTGTCGGCCCATCCGCAACTGGCGATGAAGGGTCCGTCCAAGGACTGGTTCGACGGCAATACGGTCAAGGGCGGCCTGCTGTATCCGGCCTTCCCGGCTGGCGACGGCGTCTGGGCCCAGACCAAGGCGCTCTACGCGATGCTGGGCGCGACGACCAAGGACAACTTCACCCCGGGCGACCTCAACAGCCAGACCGAGAAGACCTACACCGGGTGGGCGATCGCCGACTACGACGCCGAGATCGGCGGCGTGGCTATCGACGGCGGCATCGGCGTGCGGGTGATCAAGACCGAGGCCACCTCGACCGGCACCCAGTTCAACGCGAACGGCACCACCACGCCGATCAATGTCGACAACAGCTACACGCGGGTGCTGCCCAGCTTCAACCTGCGCGCCAAGCTGACCGACACCCTGCAAGCGCGCCTGGCCTATTCGAAGGGCCTGGCCCGGCCGAACTTCGACCAGCTGTCGACCAATCTGACGCTGAACAACCCCAACCAGGTGAACCCGGTCACTGGCCACCCCAGCGCCAGCTCGGGCAACCCGACCCTGCATCCGATCGAGTCGGACAACTACGACCTGACGGCCGAGTGGTACTTCTCCAGCACCGGCTCGCTGACCGCCGGCGCCTTCTACAAGAAGGTCGACGGCTTCCTGGCCGGCGGCACGATCACCGGCACCTATAACGGCGTGGTCTACGACGTCGGCACGGTGGTCAATTCGGGCAAGGGTACGGTCAAGGGGATCGAGCTGGGCTACCAGCAGTTCTTCGACTTCCTGCCGGGCCTGTTCAGCGGCCTGGGCCTGCAGGCCAACTACACCTATGTCGACAGCAGCGTCAGCAACCCGTTCGCCACGGCGGGCTCGAACATCCCGACCCAGGTGCCGCTCGAGAAGCTGTCCAAGAACAGCTACAACATCGTCGGTCTGTACGAGAAGGGTCCGGTCAGCGCCCGGGTCGCCTACAACTGGCGTTCGGCCTATCTGGACCAGACGACGGGCAGCGGCGCCAATGGCATCCCGCAATACGCCAAGCCGTACGCCTCGCTGGACGCCTCGATCAGCTACGACATCAACGAGCATGTCGCCGTGTCGTTCGACGCCGTCAACATCAACAACCGCATGAACGTTCTCTACATCGGCACGCCCGCCGCGCCGCTGCAGTACCAGCTGAACGACCGGCGCTTCGGTTTCGCCGTGCGTGTGACCTACTAGATCCTCCCCTGGGCTAGCCGGCGTGGCGCTTGCCGCCACGCCGGCGTTTTTTCGTCAGGCCGGCCCGCGAGGCTCATCCATGATCGAGGCTTCCCCCCCATCGATCGCGCCCCCCGACCGGGACGGCGCGATTTCGCGTATCGTGATCGTCGGCGGCGGGGCGGCGGGCTGGATGGCCGCCGCGGCGCTCTCGCGCGTGCTGGGTCCGCGCGGTCCGTCGATCACCCTCATCGAGTCCGAGGAGATCGGCATCGTTGGGGTCGGCGAGGCGACCATCCCGCCGATCCGCACCTTCAACGCCCTGATCGGCCTCGACGAGGCCGCCTTCGTCCGCGAAACCCAGGGCACGTTCAAGCTGGGCATCGAGTTCATCGACTGGACCCGGCTAGGCGACCGCTATTTCCACCCCTTCGGCGTCTACGGCCACGACTTCGGCGTCGCGCCGTTCGAGGCCGTCTGGCGGCGCCTGCGACGGGCCGGTCAGGCGCAAGGCCTGGACGCCTATTCGGTCTGCGCCCGCGCGGCCGCCAAGGGTCGCTTCGCCCCGCTGCCCCAAACCAGCGGCGGACCGCCGCCGATGGGCTACGCCTTCCATTTCGACGCGACGCTCTACGCCAAGATGTTGCGGATCCACGCCGAGGCCGCTGGCGTCGTCCGTCGCGAGGGCAAGGTCGTCGATGTCGCTTTGCGCGGCGCGGATGGCTTCGTCGAGGCCGTCACCCTGGCCGACGGCGAGCGGATCGCCGGCGACCTGTTCATCGACTGCTCGGGCTTTCGTTCGTTGCTGCTGGGCCAGGCCCTGGGGACGCCGTTCGAGGACTGGTCGCGCTGGCTGCCCAACGATCGGGCCTTGGCCGTGCCGTCGGCCAATGTCGGGCCGCCCACGCCGTTCACCCGTTCGACCGCGCGCGAGGCCGGCTGGCAATGGCGTATCCCGCTGCAGCATCGCACCGGCAATGGCTACGTCTTCTCCAGCCGRCACGTCTCGGTCGACGAGGCGACGGCGACCCTGCTGTCGGGCCTCGACGGTGAGCCGCTGGCCGAGCCACGCCTGCTGACCTTCCAGGCCGGTCGGCGCGAGGCCTGTTGGGTCAAGAATGTCGTGGCCCTGGGCCTGGCCTCCGGCTTCCTGGAGCCGCTGGAATCGACCAGCATCCACCTGATCCAGGCGGGCGTAGCGCGCCTGCTGGAAATGCTGCCGACCCGCGCTTTCGAGCCCGCCGACGCGCGCCGATACAACCGCCTGATGGCGGCCGATTTCGACGATGTCCGCGACTTCCTGGTGCTGCATTTCCACCTCACCCAGCGCAATGACACACCCTACTGGCGCGAGCTGCGGGCGATGACGCCGCCCGACAGCCTGGTCGAGCGGCTGGCCATCTACCGCGCCACCGGCCGGATCTTCCGCGAGACCGACGCGCTGTTCACCAAGACCAGCTGGCTGGCGGTGCTGGAGGGGCAGGGCGCCCAGGCGCTGGGCGACGACCCGCTGGCGCTGGCGGTTCCTCAAGAGGTGGCGGCCGCGCGCTTGGCCAAGATCGCCGAGCTGGCGGGCCAGGCGGTCGACCGCATGCCGACGCACGGCGACTTCATCGCCGCGCACTGTCTGGCGCGGACGCCGGCGCCGGTCTAGAGATCAATTGTCTGATAAATGAAGCCGGGTTCGCCGGTCGGGAGGGTGCGTATGAAGAAGCTTCTGTTGGCCAGTGTCGCCTGGTTGGGTCTGGCCACGGTGGCCGCCGCCGAGGGGCCCCAGGTCCAGCCGGTCCAGGTGGACGCCTCGCGACCGGACTGGGAGAACCCGGCGGTCTATGCGCGGGGTAAGCTGGCGGCCAGCGCCACCCACTTCCCGTTCGAGAGCCGCGCGGCGGCCCTGGCCGGCGACCCGACCCGCTCGAGCCGCTACCAGACCCTGGACGGCCAATGGTCATTCAGCTTCTCGCCATCGTCGGACGCGGTCCCCGACGGCTTCGAGAAGCCGGACTATGACGTCAGCGGCTGGAAGACCATCAAGGTCCCGGCGATGTGGCAGACCGAAGGCTACGACCAGGCCCGCTACAACAACATCACCTATCCGTTCCCGGCCAACCGCCCGCTGATCCCGCACGCCACCAATCCCGTGGGCTCGTACCGCAAGAGCTTCGAGGTCCCGGCTGCCTGGTCGGGCCAGGACGTCATCCTGCACATCGGCGCGGCCGGCTCGGCCTATCGCGTGTGGGTCAACGGCGTGGAGGCCGGCTATTCCGAAGACTCCAAGCTGCCCAGCGAGTTCGATGTCACCAAGCTGTTGAAGGCGGGCCAGAAGAACATCGTCGCCATCCAGATCCATCGCTGGTCGGACGGCTCCTATCTGGAGGACCAGGACTTCTGGCGAGTGTCGGGCATCGAGCGCTCGGTCTATCTGAAGGCCGCGCCCAAGGCCCGGCTGACCGACCTGTTCGTCCATGCCGGCTTGGACAAGGCCTATCGCGACGGTGTGCTGTCGACCGACGTGGCGCTGACGAAGCGGGACCAGCCCGTCACCGTGCGCATGACCCTGCTGGATGGCGACAAGGCGGTGCTGACCAAGGAAGCCAAGGTCGCGGCTGGCGCGGCCAAGACCGAGACCCTGTCGGCGGCCGTCCCGGGCGTGCGCCAGTGGACCGCCGAGACCCCCAACCTCTACACCCTGCTGGTCGAGGTCCTCGATGCCAAGGGCCAGGTCATCCAGGCCACGCCGCAGCGGATCGGCTTCCGCACSGTCGAGATCAAGGACGGCCGCGTSGCGGTCAACGGCAAGCCGATCGTCATCCGCGGCGTCAATCGCCACGAGCACGACCCGGAGACCTTCCACGTCATCTCCGAAGYCTCGATGCGCCGCGACATCGAGCTGATGAAGCGCAACAACATCAACGCCGTGCGCACCTCGCACTACCCCAACGCCGAGCTCTGGTACGCCCTGGCCGACGAGTACGGCCTCTATGTCATGGACGAGGCCGACATCGAGAGCCACGCGTATATGGGCTACGGCAACGCCGATCCTTCCCAGCGCGACAAGCGCCAGATCGGCTTCGACCCGGCCTGGGAAGGGGCCCATGTCAGCCGTGTGCTGAACATGGTCGAGCGCGACAAGAACCATCCCTCGGTGATCTTCTGGTCGCTCGGCAACGAGGCCGGCATCGGCCAGAACTTCGAAAAGGCCGCGGCCGCCGCCAGACAACGCGACCCGAGCCGGCTGATTTCCTATCTGGGCTGGGGCGCGCGGCCCTGGGAGCACGTGCCCAACGGCTATGTCGACATCTATGCGCCGATGTATGACGACGTGACCAAGATGGTGGACTGGGCGACCGATCCCAGCCGCACCCAGCCGATGATCCAGTGCGAATACGCCCACATGCAGGGCAATTCCGGCGGCAATCTGAAGGACTATTGGGACACCATCTACAAGTACGACAAGCTGCAGGGCGGCTTCATCTGGGACTGGGTCGACCAGTCGATGTACCGCTATGCCAAGGACGGTCGCCGCTATTGGGGCGATGGCGGCGAATATGGCCCCAACCCCGGCGGCGAGATCGAGTTCGGCGACGGCCTGATCCAGTCGGACCGCACGCCCAACCCCCACGCCTACGAAGCCCAGAAGGTGATGTCGCCGATCCAGTTCGAGGCCTTCGACGAGGCCGGGGGTCGGGTAAGTGTGATCAATCGCCACGACTTCCGCGACCTGTCGGGCTTCACCTTCGACTGGGTGCTGGAGGAGAACGGCGTGGCCGTCGCCTCGGGCGCCCTGCCCGACCTCGCCACCAAGGCCCGCGGGCGCCAGACGATCGCCCTGCCGCTGGCGGCCACGCCGCGCAAGCCGGGCGCCGAGTACTTCGTGACGATCCGCGCCAAGGCCAAGGCGGGCGCGGTGTCGCTGACGCCGGAGGGCTATGTGGTCGGCTGGGAGCAGTTCGCCCTGAAGTCGACGCCCAAGGCCGAGCCGGCCCGGGCCGGCTCCGTGGCGACAACAAGCGGCAAGGACGGGGTGACCCTGTCGGCCGCCGGCGCCGTGCTCAAGATCGACCGCGCCACCGGCCTGGTCGAAAGCTACGCCAAGGACGGCGTGGTGCTGGCGCGCGGCGGCCAGCCGAACTTCTTCCGGGCCGAGACCGACAACGACGCCGGCACCGGCCTCTCGACCCAGCAGCGCGCCTGGCAGGCCATGACCAAGCAGCGCCAGGTGCGCTCCGTCAGCGCCGGCGACGGGCGGATCGTCGTCGAGCACGCCCTGGGCGCGGGCGCGGCGCGCTTCGTCACCACCTATGTGATGGCGGGCGACGGGACGGTGGCGGTGACCGGCGACCTGACGCCGCTGAAGGACGACCTGCCGCCGCCGATCCGCGTCGGGCTGTGGTTCACCGTGCCCTCGGCCCTGAAGACGGTCGAGTGGTACGGCCGCGGCCCGCACGAGAGCTATGTCGACCGCAAGACCAGCGCCGCCATCGGCCTCTGGCGTGGCGCGATCGCCGAGCAGAACCACGACTACATGCGGCCCCAGGACACCGGCAACAAGGTCGACGTCCGCTGGATGGAGCTGAGCGGCTCGGGCCGCGGCGTGCGCGTCACCGGCGAGCGGCCGCTGATGATGACCGCCCTCGCCTTCCCGTACGAGGACCTCTATCGCCGGGAGCCGGGGACGTGGAAGTCCACCGACATCGTCCCGCACGGCGACGGAACCTTGCTGATCGACGCCGCCCAGTGGGGCGTCGGCGGCGACACCGCCTGGAACACGTTCGGCCTGCCGCATATGAAGTACCGCACGACCCTGGCGCCGACCCGCGTCAGCTTCCGCCTCGAGCCGTTCACCGGCGAGGGCGCGACGCCCGACAAGACCCGCCCCGCCCAGGCGACGCCGCCACAGTAGGAGTTCAGACTTGAAGCCCTTCGCCCTACGTCTCGCCGTCCCGCTGCTCGCGGCCCTCCTTGCCGGTCCCGCCCTAGCCGGTGAGCCGATCAGCCCGCGTTTCAACGCCGATCCGTCGCCGCACGCCTTCAAGGGCGGCTACTATCTCTACGCCACCGACGACGCCTCGAACTCCGGCAAGTACTGGGACTCGACCACCTGGCGGCTCTACACCTCCAAGGACCTGAAGACCTGGAAGGACGCCGGCGCGTTCCTGGGCGTGTCGGTGTTCAAGTGGGCCAAGCCCGACGCCAAGGCCTGGGCGCCCGAAGCGGCCTATCGGAACGGAAAGTACTATTTCTACGCCCCGGTCGGCGGCGACAAGATCGGGGTGGCCGTGGCCGACAAGCCGGAAGGTCCGTTCACGGACGCCATCGGCGCGCCGCTGGTCGACAAGGCTCGCGACGCCAATGCCGGCGCCGAGCCGATCGACCCGCAGGTGCTGATCGACGACGACGGCCAAGCCTATATGGTCTTCGGCACCCGCGTGCCCAAGATCGTCAAGCTGGGCGCGGACATGAAGAGCCTGATCGGTCCGATCCAGGACCTGGTCGTCACCGGCTTCCCGGCCGACGACCCGAAGAAGAAGTACGGCGAGGCCCCGTTCCTGCACAAGCGCAAGGGCCTCTACTATTTCAGCTTCTCGACCGGTTGGCCGGGCCAGATCGTCTACGCCACCGCCAAGAGCCCGATAGGCCCCTACGCCTATCGCGGCGTGATCCTCGACTATCTGAAGATCTCGACCAACCACCAGGCGATCATCGAGGCCAAGGGCAAGACCTGGTTCTTCTATCACGACAACCTGCTGCCCGGCGGCGGCGACCACCGCCGCTCGATCGCCATCGAACCGCTGACCTACGCGGCCGACGGTTCGATCGTCGAGGTCCGGCCGAAGCCCTCCGCCAAATAGGCTAGAGGTCCCGAGCGGCCCTGAGCTTTTCGTTCAGGGCCACGCTGGCCTCCATGCGGGCCAGCTGTTCCGGCGTGGCCGGCGCCTGGTGGCGCGCCTTCCATTCGGCCTGCGGCATGCCATAGACCGCCTCGCGCGCCGCGTCCTTGCCGAGCGCGCCCTCCGACGCCTCGCTCAGCCAATCGCCCAGGCAGTTGCGGCAGAACCCGGCCTGGCCCATCAGGTCGACGTTCTGGACGTCGGTCCGCAGGCGCAGGTGCTCGACCAGCCGACGGAAGGCGGCGGCGGCGGTGCGGTCGTCGATCTCTGTCATGCGCGATCCTGGGCGGCGGTCCGAAGGACGCCGAATGTGGGCGCGGGCGGGTTCCAAGACAACGGGTGACCGTCGAGCGCCATCCGAACTCCGATGACCCCCTCCTAGGTCAATAGGGGCCGAGGCCGCCGTAATAGGCGCCGATACTGTCGCGCCAGCTGGCGCCGGCGCCGAGATCCTCCAGTTCATCCGGGCCCAGGGCGGGCGCGGCCTCCAGCTGTTCCTTGCTCAGCGGAACGATATAGCCGCCCTTCTCGACGTCGTATTCGAGCCGCGCCCAGGGCAGCGGATGCAGCTTGTCGCCAATGCCGAGAAAGCCGCCGAACGACAGCAGGGCATAGACGACCTCGCCGGAAACCTTGTCGATCGACAGGTTGTCGATATGGCCGATGCGTTCGCCGGCGCGATTGAACACCGGCGTGTCGGTGACCCGATCGGCCATGATCAGATCGTGAGGAGATATCGCGTCCATCAGAGTCTCCTTTCCAACTTGGCGCCGGTTCGCGTTCAGCCTCGGCGCCGTCCTTCCCCGATGAAAACCGCTTGAACGCCCCGAAGTTCACAGCTGCGCCGGGCGAGGAACACAGGCTGATCGACCGCGTTTCCGGGAGATGTCGGCGGCCCACCCGCCCTCGTCTCAGGAGGCGGCCATGTCCCATATCGAGGACGAGCCTCGCGCGCCTCGCCATCGCGCCCCGCTAGAGCCATGATCGACCTGGAAGACGCCCGCGAACGGATGGTGCAGCGACAGGTCGCGCGGCGCGGCGTGCGCGACAAGCGGGTGCTGGAGGCCCTGCGCGAGACGCCGCGCGAACTGTTCGTGCCCGAGGGCCTGCGCGAGTTCGCCTATGACGACTCGCCCCTGCCGATCGAGGCCGGTCAGACGATCTCCCAGCCCTATATCGTTGGCCTGATGGCGGCCGCCGCAACGATCCAGCCGGGCGACCGGGTGCTGGAGATCGGGACGGGGTCGGGCTACGCCGCCGCCGTGCTGGCGCGCCTGGCCGACCAGGTTCACACGATCGAGCGCCACGAGACCTTGGCGCAGACCGCACGCGAACGCCTGGCCCAGTTTCCCCTGGCCAATGTCGCGGTGCATCTTGGCGACGGCACTCGCGGCTGGCCGGACGCCGCCCCCTACGACGCTATCCTCGTCGCCGCCGGCGGGCCGGCCATTCCCCAGGCGCTGAAGGATCAGCTGGACCTGGGCGGACGCCTCGTCATGCCGGTGGGCGAACGCCGGAGCGAGCAGCGGCTGATCAAGATCACCCGCACCAGCGCCAACCACTTCGAGGGGGACGACCTGGGCGCCGTCACCTTCGTTCCGCTGATCGGCGAGCATGGCTGGAGCGACGCCGACACCGCGGAGCGTTCTGTCGAGGCGCGCAGCTTCCGGCCGTCCGCGCCCGGCAGGACGACGGCGGGCCTGATCGCCGAGGCGGCCGAGCCGTTGGCCGACCTGGACGATCCCGCCTTCGGCGCCCTGTTCGATCGATTCGCCGACAAGCGGGTGGTGCTGCTGGGCGAGGCCAGCCACGGCACCTCGGAGTTCTACCGCGCCCGCGCGGCGATCACCCGGCGACTGGTCGAGGCCCACGGTTTTTCCATCGTGGCGCTGGAGGCCGACTGGCCCGACGTCGCTGTCGTGGATCGGCAGGTGCGCGATCGACCGGCTCGCCTGGACGCCGAACCGCCCTTTCAGCGCTTTCCGACCTGGATGTGGCGCAATCAAGAGTTCGAGGATTTCACCGCCTGGCTGACCCTCTGGAACGCCGGCCTCCCGGAGACCGACCGGGTCCGGATCCATGGCCTGGACCTCTACAATCTGTCGGCCTCGCTCCGCGCGGTTCTGGACTATCTCGATCGTGTCGACCCGGCCGCCGCGGCGATCGCCCGCGAGCGCTACGGCTGTCTGACGCCGTGGGCGCACGAGCCCCAGGCCTATGGCCGCATGGCGCGCAGCGCGGGCTATGCGCGGTGCGAGGCCGCCGTGGTCAAGACCCTGGTCGACCTGCTGCGCCGACGGCTCGACTACGCCGCCCACGATGGCGACGACTTCCTCGACGCCACCGCCAACGCTCGCCTGGTCAAGAACGCCGAGGCCTATTATCGGGCTCTGTACTATGGCGCGGCCGACAGCTGGAACCTGCGCGACACGCACATGTTCGAGACGCTGGAAGCGGTTCTGCAAGCCAAGGGACCGAACGCCAAGGCCGTGGTCTGGGCCCACAATTCCCACGTCGGCGACGCTTCCAAGACCGACATGGGTCTGTCGCGCGGCGAGCTCAACATCGGCCAGCTGTGCCGCGAGCGGTTCGGCGACGCGGCCGCCCTGATCGGCTTCGGCACGAACACCGGCACGGTGGCCTGCGCCAGCGACTGGGACGGGCCACTGGAGGAAAAACGCATCCGCCCAGCCCTGCCCGAAAGCTACGAGCGCCTGGCGCACGACAGCGGCGTGGGCCGGTTCCTGCTCGACCTGCGCGAGGGCCGCCGCCCTGACCTGCGCTACCGGCTCCTGGAGCCCCGGCTCGAGCGGTTCATCGGCGTGATCTATCGCCCGGAGACCGAACGCTGGAGCCACTATTCGGCCTGCTCCCTGCCTCGGCAGTTCGACGCCTATGTCTGGTTCGACGAAACCCGCGCCGTCACGTCGACGGCCGCCAGATCGGGAAGCGGCGAAGACGACATGTTCCCCTCGGGGCTTTAGGATACTCCACTGAACAACGCCCTCGTCATCCCGGCCGCAGCGAAGCGGAGAGCCGGGATCCAGGGGCCATCGCAGTGCGCTTGGCCCCTGGGTCCCGGATCGGCCTTTCAGGCCGTCCGGGATGACAAGGGTTTGGAGTTTTGATTTCTCTTAGCCTCTTCAGTCGCTCATTGGGTCTAGAGGCGCGCCAGGGTCATGCGGGCGGTCAACCCGGCCGCTTCGCCATCGCCTTGCATTGCTCGTGGCGGAAGCAGGTCACCAGGTGGTCGTTGACCAGGCCGGTGGCCTGCATGAAGGCGTAGACGATCACCGGGCCGCAGAACTTGAAACCCTTGGCCTTCAGGGCCTTGGACATCTGGACCGCCAGCGGCGTTTCGGCCGGGACCTCGCCCGCCCGCCACTGGTTCTGGATCGGCGCGTCGCCGACCATCTCCCACAGGAACGTCCCGAAATCCTCGCCGCGCTCGCGCATGTCCAAATAGATCCGCGCGCCCGAGATCGCCGCGTCGATCTTGCCGTTCGAGCGGATGATGCCGGCGTCGGCCATCAGCCGGGCGCGGTCGGTCTCGTCGAAGCGCGCGACCTTTTCCGGGTCGAAGTCGGCGAAGGCGGCGCGGAAGGCTTCGCGCTTGCGCAGGATGGTGATCCACGACAGCCCGGCCTGGAACCCGTCCAGGACCAGCTTTTCCCAGAGGGCGCGGGAGTCCCATTCGGGCACGCCCCACTCGTGGTCGTGATAGGCCTCGTAGAACGGATCGCCGTTCATGCCTTTCCAGGTGCAGCGGGTGATCTCGGTCATGCCGCGAAGCTAGCAGAGTCGCTTCGCAAGGCTAGAACTTTTCAGGAACATGGATCGCCACGCGACGGGAATCCCCGTCTCGGGCGTTGATAGGCCCGAGGGACAAGAACAACGGAAGGAGACGCGGATGAAGCGCCTCAAAACCCTGGCGGTATTGGCCCTGGCCACGGCCGCCGTGACCGCGACACCGGTCCTGGCCCAACGCCATCATGACCGCGACAACAACCCGCCCGGCCCGCGCGGCGGGCCCGGCACGAACTGGGAAAACCCGCCGGGCTGGCGCGGCGGTCCCGGCGCCTCGCCCGATCGCCGCTACTATCGCGGGCAAGGCAAGCGGGTCGAGTTCCGCTATCGCGACGGCTACTACTACAACCGCGCCTACGGCTATTACCACCCGCGCTACGGCTGGTGGGACCAGCGGGCCAAGTGCTGGTTCGACCGCGACGACAACCCGCCCGGCCCGCGCGGCGGCCCCGGCACGAATTGGGAGAACCCACCCGGCTGGCGCGGCGGCCCGGGCGCTTCCCCGGACCGCTACGGCAGCTGCCGCTAGCTGATCCGATTTGGACAAGCAGTAAGCTATTCCGTGTCATCCCGGCCGAAGCGCAGCGTAGAGCCGGGAACCAGGGGCGGCGCGCACGGCATTCACGCACCCCCTGGGTCCCGGACAGCGCCTGCGGCGCTTCCGGGATGACACGGGTTTACGAGTTTGAATCTATGGAAAGCCAAGAAACCGCAATTGTGTGCGGATCCTAGCGGCTAGCTAGTTTCAGCCGGCCAGGAAGGTCTCGACCTCGGTCAGGAACTTGGCCGGCTGATCCACCATGATGAAGTGGGCGCTGTCATCGATGCGGACGACCTTGGCGCCCTTCAGCGGCGCGTAGGCCGCCTGGTACCAGCCACCGAACACGGCGGCCGGGGCCGGGCTGGCCTTGTTCCAGGCCCACAGCACCGTGGTCGGGGCCGTGATCTTCGGCAGTTCCGGCGAGAGGTCGGTGGTCAGCAGCTCCTCCATCGACCGGCCCGCCACCTTGCGGTCGCTGGCCAGGGCATGGCCGACGATGGCCGGACGGGCGCTCTCGGTCAGCACCATGGTCGTGATGGTCTGGGTCTGCTGAGCGACGAACTGCTCCTGCGGCGCGCCTTCGATCCGCTGGCGGAACATGGCCGCGTTCTTGGCGATGGCCTCAGGCGTCGCGGTCGGGCCGAAGAAGGCCACGGCCAGGTTCGGGAACATGTCGACGACCATCAGCTTGCCGACCAGGTCGGGGTGGCGCGCGGCCAGCATCATGCCCATCGTACCGCCCATCGAGTGGCCGATCACCGCTGGCTTCTTGAGGCCCTTGGCCTGGATGTAGCCGGCCAGACCCTCGGCCACGCCCGCGGCGACCTTGCCCTCGGCGTTGCCGGCGGTCGGCGCGCCCGCGAAGCCCGCGACCTGGACCAGGTGAACCCGATAGCGGCCCTCCAGCGCCTTGGCGGTCGGTTCCCAGATCTCGCGCGACGACGACAGGCCGGGGATCAGGATCACGTCCGGGCCCTTGCCCCGGACCTCGACGGTGAAGCGCTCGGCGTCGCCCGCCAGCACCGGTCCGGCGATGGTCGCGGCGGCCAGCAAGGCGCCCGCGCCCAGGATTTCACGACGGTTCATTTGGATTGCCCCTAACTCTTGGTCGGCCGCCCTATTGGCGCCCGCTGTTTTGCCAAAGCATGTGCTCCGCTTCGAAGCGGACCGCAATCTCAGGTTTTCGGCAGCCAGTCCGGATGCTCCACCCGAACCGCGCGGCCGTCGACGGTCAGGGCCGCGCCCTCGATGCGGTCGAGGCGCAGCAGGGCCATCGCCCGGCCATCGCGGCCGCTCAGCACCTCGCCGGCCCGCAGGGTTCCGGCCAGCACCTCGGCCCCGAACGCCGGCGGCGGACCCTCGAAGGCGATCGGCAGCATGCGGGTCTTGATCGTCCCCCGCCGCTTCATGCGGCTGGTCGTCTCCTGGCCGACGAAGCAGCCCTTCTTGAAGTCGATCCCGGCCAGCAGGTCGAAATCGGCCTCGATCGGGTAGGTCGCCTCGCTGCCCCAGTCGGCGGGACCGGGCACGCCCAGCGCCAGGCGGTGAGCCTCGTAGGCGTCCTCGCCAACCGTGGCCGCGCGCTCGCCATAGGCCCGCGCACCCAGGGCCGGCAGGCGCGGATCGGCGTAGAGGCCCTCGCCCGAGGGATTCTCGCCGCTGAACACGGCGAAGACCGGCGTGTCGCTGGCCATCAGCTCCGCCTTGGCCCGCAGGCGGTACATGGTCAGGCGCGTCAGGATCGCCGCCCGGTGCTCGGCCGCCACGTCCAGCAGGGCGCCGTCCGCTGTTCCGGCCACGAACAGGTCGTAGAGCAGCTTGCCCTGCGGCGTCAGCAGGCCCGCGAACCGCAGCTCGCCGGGCGCGAGGGTCTCGACGTCCTGGGTCAGCAGGCCTTGCAGAAAGCTTCGCCAGTCGGGGCCAGAGACGGTGATGACGGCGCGAGACGCGAGGTGGGCGACGGCCAAGGGGGCGGGGGGTGAACTCATGCCCGCAGATGTGGCGCCGACGAGGCGTCCGCACCAGTCCCCCGAAAGGCGAAAGCTCAACTGTTAACGTGGGATGCGCCGACTCACCGACCGGCCTATAGATGGACCGATGACACAGCGGGCCTTCCCGATTCTCTTCATCACGGCGACGCGCATCGGTGACGCGGTGCTGTCGTCCGGCCTGATCAAACTTCTCTCTGATCAAATCCCCAACGCTCGCTTCACGATCGTCTCCGGCCCCCTGGCCGCGCCGCTGTTCGCCCACGTGCCCGGGCTGGACCGGGTCATCGTGATGGAGAAGGGCAAGGGCAAAGGCCACTGGTTCAAGCTCTGGCGCCAGGTGCGCCACAAGAAGTGGAGCCTGATCGTCGACCTGCGCGGCTCGGCCACGGCCCTGTTCCTGCGTCGCGAGAAGCGGGCGATCTGGAAGAAGCTGCCCGGCGAGGTCGTGCACAAGGTGGTCGACGCCGCCCGCACCTTGAAGCTGGAGGGCGATCCGCCCGCGCCGCACCTCTACATCACGCCCGAGGTCCAGGCCTTGGCCGACGAGTTGCTGGGTGACGGCGGGCCCATCCTGGCCATGGGCCCGGCCTCGAACTGGATCGGCAAGGTCTGGCCGATCGAGCGCTTCACCCAGACCGCGTCCCAGCTCTTGGGCAAGGACGGCCCGATGGCGGGTGGACGCCTGCTGATCCTGGGCGGTCCCGAGGACACTCGCATGGTCGAGGAGCTGCGCATGGCTTCGGCGCGCGGCCGGACCATCGACCTGACCGGCAAGGTGGATCTCTTGACCGCCTATGCCTGCCTGCGGCGGGCGCGGCTGTTCATCGGCAACGACTCGGGCCTGATGCACATCGCCGCCGCCGCCGGCGCCCCGACCATCGGCCTGTTCGGGCCCTCGGACGAGCGCCGCTATGGCCCCTGGGGCGACAACACCGTGGCGGTGCGCGGCCCCCGCACCTTCGACCAGTTCCTGGCCATCGATCCCGACCTGACCCAGGCCATCCGCCACATGAGCGACCTGCCGGTGGCCACGGTGGTCAAGGCGGCCAAGGCTCTGCTGAGCCGCACCGAGCCCAGCGCCGAGATCTCGCCGGAGGAAGCGGTGGTCGCCGAGGCGATCGCCGACGAAGCCGTCGGCGCCGAGGAGGCTCCGCCGTCGGAGGACGCTGTCGAGGCGTTCATTGAGATCGCAGAAGAGACCTCGCCGCAGGAAGCAATCGTCGAAAAGGCTATTGCCGAAGAGAGAGAAGCTGTCGGCCCTAGTGGGCAGGCAGAGGACGCCACGTCTGAGGACGTCAGTGAGGCAACAGTCAGATAGCGACCAAAGAATCAGTCGCTCTTGCCAGATCTGGGCCTGTTCGAACCGCTAACATTGCCCACAACAGGGCTCGGATTTGGCGAAGTTGCTAACTTCGTTCGACTTTACCCCGGAACAGAATGAGAACATACACAGAATATCCCCGTTCATCGTAATGTGAGGGACGTATGTCCGCTTTTCCAGGCGTGTGATTGGGGTAGCGTCGCGTTGCGGAATTGTTCCGCCGAACCGGAGACCCCGATGATGGATGTCACCATCACGATCCCCGGCCTTTTGGTTCTAGCCGCTGTCGCCTTGGCAGTCGCTGCGGCTAGATTCAAGCGCTGAGGTAGCCTGGGCGGTAGTTGACGCTATCGTCCAGGTGACCAGCACCTTCATCATCCATGCCGCCCCTTATGGGTCAAGACCGCAGGTGACTGTCACCTCCGGCTTGCACAGATATTTGAGCTCGCCGCAGCCATGGGCTAGGCGGTGTCCCTATTCCGATCTACGACCGCCCTCACCCCACCCAGGAGCCGTCCCATGACCCAGACCTTCGACCTGATCGTCCGCGGCGGCGAGGTAGTCAATCACGCGGGCCGCGGTTTCACCGACATCGGCGTGCGCGGTGGTAAGATCGTCGCGATCGGCGACCTGTCCCAGGCCAGCGCCGGCGAGGTGTTCGACGCCACCGGCCTGACCGTGCTGCCGGGCGTGATCGACAGCCAGGTCCACTTCCGCGAGCCGGGCCTGGAGTGGAAGGAAGACCTCGAGAGCGGCTCGCGCGGCGCGGCCCTGGGCGGCGTGGTCGCCGTATTCGAGATGCCCAACACCGAGCCGACCACCACCGATCCCGAGGCCCTGGCCGACAAGCTCGCCCGCGCCAAGAACCGGATGCACACCGACCACGCCTTCTATGTCGGCGGCACCCACGAGAACGCCAATTTCCTGGGCGAGCTGGAGCGCCTGCCGGGCTGCTGCGGCATCAAGGTGTTCATGGGCGCCTCGACCGGCTCGCTGCTGGTCCAGGACGACGAGGGCGTCGAGAACGTGCTGCGCCACGTCAACCGCCGCGCGGCGTTCCACTCCGAGGACGAGTACCGCCTGGCCGAGCGCCGCAGCCTCGCCCGTCCCGGCGACTGGACCAGTCACCCCGAGGTGCGCGACGCCCAGGCCGCCCTGCAGTCGACCCACCGCCTGGTCGGCATCGCCAAGCGCCTGGGCAAGCGCATCCATGTGCTGCACGTGACCACCAAGGAAGAGATCGACTTCCTGGCCCAGAACAAGGACGTCGCCAGCGTCGAGGTCACGCCCCAGCACCTGACCCTGGTCGCGCCCGAGGCCTATGAGCGCCTGAAGGGCTTCGCCCAGATGAACCCGCCGATCCGCTCGGCCGACCACGTGGCTGGGGTCTGGCGCGGCATCGAGGCTGGCATCGCCGATGTCCTCGGCTCCGACCACGCCCCGCACACTCGCGAGGAAAAGGCCCGCCCCTATCCCGCCTCGCCCTCGGGCATGCCTGGTGTCCAGACCCTGGTGCCGATCATGCTGACCCATGTGGTGGATGGCCGGCTAAGCCTGGAGCGCTTCGTCGACCTGACCAGCCATGGCGTCAACCGCGTGTTCGGACTGGCCGACAAGGGCCGCATCGCCGAGGGCTTCGACGCCGACTTCACCATCGTCGACATGAAGGCCCGGCGGACCATCACCCACGACTGGATGGCCACCCGCTCGGGCTGGACCCCGTTCGACGGCTTCGAGGCCAAGGCCTGGCCCAAGGCGACGATCGTGCGGGGGGTCGTGGTGATGCGCGACGACGAGATCGTCGCCGAAGGGCGTGGCGAGCCGGTGCGGTTCCTGGAAACGCTGGCGGGGTAGCGCCGCAGCGCCCCCAGAGGGGGAGGCGAAAACCTACCCCCGCGCCTTCACTGGCGCGGCGCCGTCGACATAGGCTTCATTCAGATAGACTTCGGCTTCCTGCGGCGACAGGGCCGGCGCGTAGCCGAAGCCCTGGCCGTAGTCGCAGCCCAGCGACTGCAGGGCGCGAGCCATCTCGGCGTTCTCGACGCCTTCGGCCACCACCTCGAGGTCGAGGTCCTGGCCCAGCTTGACGACCGAGCGGACGATCTTGGCCGAGCCGGCGTTGCCACCCATGGTGCGCACGAAGTAGCGGTCGATCTTCAGCGTGTCGAACGGCAGGCGCGTCAGGTACGACAGCGACGAGAAGCCGGTGCCGAAATCGTCCAGCGCCAGGCCGGCCCCGGCCTCGCGCAGGGTCTTGAGGATCATGGCGGCCCGCTCGGGGTCGCGCATGATGTCGCTCTCGGTGACTTCCAGCTTCAGGGCGCCGCGCGGCAGGCGGTTGACGCGCAGAGTCTCGGCGACGTCGGTCACCAGGCCCGGGCGATCGATCTCGCCGGTCGACAGGTTGACGCTGACGGTCAGGGCGCCCATCGCCGGGTGCGCGTCGCGCCAGGCGGCCAGCTGCCTGGCGGCGGTGTGCATCATGTGCGCGCCCAGCTCGCTCATCAGCCCCATCTCTTCGATCAGCGGCAGGAACTCGTCGGGCGGCAGCATGCCCCGGCGCGGGTGGATCCAGCGGGCCAGGGCCTCGAAGCCCGACAGCGCGCCGGTCGACAGGCGCACGACCGGCTGGAAATAGGGGGTGATCTCGCCGCGGCCGATGGCGCCGCGCAGGTCGGCCTCCAAGGCCAGGCGCGAGAGGCCGTCAGTCTCCATCGAGCGGCCATAGGCGGCGGCCCCGCCTCGACCCGCGGCCGAAGCCGCCTCGACGGCCAGTTCGGCGCGGCGCAGCAGTTCGCAGGCGTCGGGCGCGTCCAGGCCGCCCTCGGCCGAGACCGCGCCGACCGACAGAGTCGGGTGGATGTCGAAACCGGCGATGCGCAGCGGCTGTTCCAGCGCGGTGCGCAGCATCTCGGCCGGCTCATAGCCCTTGGGCTCGCACAGCACGGCGAACTCGTCCTCGCCGATGCGGCCCAGCAGGGCGTCAGCCGGGAAGGCGGCGGCCAGGCGCGAGCCCAGGGCGGCCAAAACCAGGTCGGCGCGCTCGTGGCCCAGGGCCTCGTTCAGGCGGCGCAGGCGGTCCAGGTCRGCGACGACCAGTTCGTGCACGCCCTCCTGGCCCAGGCGCTCGCGGGCGCGGGCCACGAAGCTGCGGCGGTCCAAGAGGCCCGTAAGCTCGCAGCGCTCGGAGGCGGTGAATTTCGTTTCGGGGGCGACGACGCCGGCGGCGCGGACGCCCTCCTCCAGCCAGACGCCCCGCCAAAGGCAGATCTCGCCGCCGCGAACGCGGAAGCGGGCGACGACCTCGGAACCGGGCGCGCGGGTCTTGAGCACTTCCTCGGCCTGGGCGCGGTCCTGCGGCAGGGCCAGCGCCCGGAAGGCGGCGGACGAACATTCGGGCGCCAGCGGACCCAAGCCGAGAGCCCGCGCCGCGCCGTTCAGGCGCAGGCGGTCGGCTTCCGGTTCCCAGATCCACAGGGCGACGTCGGCCCCGCCCAACGCTTCAAGCGTGGCGGTGGTATCCCAGATCCGTCGCTCACTGGTCCGAAAAGACATGCCCATCCCGACTTGCCGACATGATCTCCTGCGCTCAATCGGGCGCGACCATGCCGAACAGACGATGATCTCTCCAACCGCCGTTAATTTTCAAATAAGCGGGGGCGTATCCTTCCTCCAAAAACCCGCATTTCTGTAAAAGCGCGGCCGAGGCGTGGTTTTCCGGCATGCAGGCGGCTTCAAGTCTGTGAAGGCCCAGGCCCTTGAAAGCAAAGCGGATCAGCGTTTCGACGGCGTCGGCCATGTGACCTTGCCGAACATAGGGCTGGCCGATCCAGTAGCCGATCGATCCGGTCTGGGCGACACCACGCCGCACGTGAAAAAGCCGCACCGCACCGATCAGGGCGTCGTCGGCGCGGCGGAAGATGAAGAACGGATAGGCCTCGCCTAGCTCCAGTTCGCGGGCATAGGCCGATAGGCGGGCGCGGAAGGCCGCCCGGGTCAGGTCGTGCTCGGGCCAAGTCGGCTCCCAGGGCTCCAGAAAGCCTCGCGACTTGGCGCGCAGCGCGGCCCAGGCGCGATGGTCGTGCGGACGCGGCGGCCGCAGATAGACCGCGCGCCCCTCCAGCTTCAGGCGGGGTCGGGTTTTTAGGAACGGCAGTAGGGCGGACAAGTCGACGGCTCTGAATCGATCACTTGAACCACCTTCCGACGTCAGGACGCGTCGGGTCCAGATGAATATCTGGACCCGGTCAAACTCAAATACGCCGAGCGCGCCAAGCGCGCTCTAGGAGAACAACGCCTTGTCGAACGCTTCGCCGGCCTTCAGCGCCGACTTGGCTCCGAGCACGGCCGTGGCGGCGCGGCCTTTGGCCAGCAGGCGCTGTCCGAGGCGGGCAACGTCGGCCGGGGTCACCGCGTCGACCTCGGCGGCCAGCTCGGCCGCCGGATACAGGCGATCGAACAGCAGCACCTGACCCGCGCCCTGCTCGGCGCGCGACAGCGGCTGCTCGCGGGCCATGAAGGTGTGGGCCTTCAACTGGGCCTTGGCGCGGGCCAGCTCGGCGTCGTCGATCCGCTCGATCAGCTTGGCGACCTCGGCCGCGCAGACCTTGGCGGTCTCGACCGCGTCGCCGGCCGCGCAGCCGGCATAGATGCCCAGCGTCCCGTGGTCGGCATAGGTGTCGGCATAGGCGTCGATATTGTAGGCGAGGCCGCGCTTCTCGCGGGCTTCCTGGAACAGGCGCGAGGACATGCCGCCGCCCAGGCACTCGGCGAAGATCCGCAGGGCGAAATAGTCGTCCTCGCGCGAGCCGCAGGCCGGCAGCATGAACACCAGGTGCGCCTGCTCCAGCTTGCGGACCTCGGCCTCCGGACCGCCGACAAAGCTCGCCGGCGCGGGAACGCTGGCGCCTCGTGTGGCGGGCAGGTCGCCGAACGCGCGCTCGGCGGCGGCCATCAGCTCGGCCTCGTCGACCGCGCCGGTGGCGCTGACCACCAGGCGGTCGGCGGCGTAGAGGGCGGCGCGCCAGTCGGACAGGGCCTCGACCGTGGCGGCCTCGACGGTCGCGTCGCTGCCCAGGATCGGTCGGCCCACCGGATGGTCGCCCCAGGTCGCGCGCTGGATCAGGTCGAAGACGTAGTCGTCGGGCGCGTCGGCGGCCTCGGCGATCTCCTGGGCGACGACCTGCTTCTCGCGGGCCAGGTCGGCGGGATCCAGGGTGGGACGGCGCACCAGGTCGGCGATGACGTCCATGCCCAGATCCAGGCCGCCCTTCAGCGCCCGGACCTGGAAGCTGGTGCGCTCATAGCCGGTGGCGGCGTTGATCGAGCCGCCCTCGCTCTCGATCACCTCGACGATGTCGCGGGCCGAGCGCGAACCCGCGCCCTTGAACACCATGTGCTCCAGCAGGTGCGACCAGCCCGACCGGGCCGGGTCCTCGTAGGCCGCTCCGCGTCCCGCCACCACGGTCAGGGCCAGGGTTTCAAGGCCCGGCATCGGGTCGCAGACGACGCGGACGCCATTGGGGAGGGTGCGGAAAGAAGCTGTCATGAGCCGCGGTATCTAGGCGCTCGCGCGCCTAGACGCCAGCTTTCGCTCAAGTATTGGCCACGAACGTCCGCACGAACGCCTTCACCGACGAGCCGTCGGCGGGCAGGCGCTCGAACTTCTCCGGCTTCTTCGAGAGGTCCGGCGTGGCGCGCGGGGTCGAGGGCAAGAGGCCGGTGGCCGCCTGAACGGCTTCGGGGAACTTGGCCGGATGGGCGGTCGACAGCACCACCACCGGGATCGACGGATCGACGCGGACACCCGCGGCGGCGGCCAGGCCGACGGCGGTGTGCGGATCGACGACCTCGCCAGTCTCGTTCAGCGTGGCCAGCATGGTCTTGGCGGTGTCGGCCTCGCTGACGCTGACGCCTCGGAACAGCTCGCGCATCCAGCCGTGGGCGCCGGGCGGGATGTCCAGCAGGCCCGTGTCGGCGAAGGCGCGGAAGGCGCGGCCGGTCTCGACCCCGTCGCGGCGGACGGCCTCGAAATACAGGCGCTCGAAATTGCTGGCCACCTGGATGTCCATGGCTGGGCTCTGGGTCGCGGCCACGGCGCCGCGCGCATAGCGGCCGTCTTCGAAAGCGCGGGCCAGGATGTCGTTGGAGTTGGTGGCGGCGGTCACCGAATGGATCGGCAGGCCCAGCTTCTTGGCCACGAAGGCGGCGTAGGCGTCGCCGAAGTTGCCGGTCGGCACCACGAAGGCCACTTCGCGTTCCGGGGCGCCGAGCGCCACAGCCGCGGTGAAGTAATAGACGCTCTGGGCCGCGATCCGGGCCCAGTTGATCGAGTTGACGCCCGACAGGTCGACGGCGTGGCGGAACTGGTCGTCCTGGAACGCCGACTTGACGATGTGCTGGCAGTCGTCGAACGAGCCCTGGATCGAGATGCAGGCCACGTTGCTGTCGGCTGCGGTGGTCATGAACCGGCGCTGCACCTCGCTGATGCGGCCTTCCGGGAAGAGGGCGACGATGCGGGYGTTCTTGCGGCCCCGGAACGCCTCGACGGCCGCGCCGCCGGTGTCGCCGGAGGTGGCGCAGATGATGGTCATCTTCCGCGACTGGCGCTCGAGCACATAGTCGTAGAGGCGGCCCAGCAGCTGCATGGCCACGTCCTTGAACGCCAGGGTCGGGCCGTGGAACAGCTCCAGCAGATAGCGGTTAGGGCCCAGCTGCTTCAGCGGGACGACGGCCGTGTGGGCGAAGCTGGCATAGGCCTCCTCGCACATATGGGCCAGGTCGTCGGCCGGGATGTCGTCGCCGACGAACTTGCCGACCACGGCGGCGGCCACTTGGGCGTAGGGCTTGCCCCTGAAGCTCGCGATCTCCTTGGCCGAGAAGCTGGGCCACTCGAAGGGCACGTACAGGCCGCCGTCGGGGGCCAGGCCGGCCAGCACCRCATCCAGGAAGCCGATGGACGCGGACTGGCCGCGGGTCGACACGTAGCGCATCAGGGTCTCAATCTCCGCCAGAGCATGGCGGCATAGATAAACAGCAGGGTTACGGCAAGACCGAACCACGTCAGAGCGTATTCCAGGTGCCGATTGGAAATTTCTGCCGGCAGCGGCGCGGGGGTGATTCCGGCCGGCGCGGGCGTCTCGCGTTCGGCCATCAGCACCAGCGGCGCAGGCTTGCGGCCCGGGAAACGGCTCAGGATCTCGGCGCGATCGCCGCCCAGCTGAGCGATGGGCATCAGCACGCCCGTGACCTGGCGCGGCGCGTCGAAAGCCTTGTCCGGCGCGCTGACCTGGCCGGTCAGGCCCGAGACGACGCCACGATCGACCAAGACCATGTCGTAGGGGCCGGCGGAGATCCCGCACGGCGCTTGAGCCCGCCAGACTATGTCGCCGTCGCGGACGCCGTAGACCAGGGGCAGCGGCGCGCCGGGCACTGCGGCGCAGTCGACGCTGACGCGGGTCCAGGCCAGGGCCTCGGGCTTGGCGCCGGCGGTCAGCACGCTGGCCAGCGGCGCGGCTGGCGCGGTCTTCAGGGTCTCGATCCTGGCCAGCAGGTCCTGCTTCCAGCGCAGCCGCTGGACCTGCCAGCCTCCCAGGCCGCAGAGGATCGCGAAGGAAATCCCCGTGGCGATCGTCAGGCCGATCGGAAAGCCGGGTTTGGCCAGCCGGGCCTCAGACATCGCTTCGCCCCGCCTCGGAGGCCTTCTGCGCCACCTGGGCGGCGACCATCAGGCCCTTGGCCGGCCGCATCAGGCCCAGGCTGATGACCAGCACCGCCGGCAGCCAGACCAGCAGCAGCAGCCAGACCGGCCAGTTCCAAGCGAACATCGAAAACAGCGCCCCGAACGCGCAGACGGATCCGGCGATCAGGATCACGAACGTCGCCGCGCCGTCGCCGGTCTCGTACTTGCCCAGCTCGAAGCCGCAGGCCTCGCAGCGCGGGGCCACCTTCAGGAAACCCTCGAACAGATAGCCCTCGCCACAATGGGGGCACAGGCCGCGCGCGCCGGCGGCGTAGGGATTGGTCTTGTGGGCGGAAGGAGGGGTCATGAAACTGGGCCTTGAAACGAAAAAGGCCCGGAACGCTGGTCTGCGTTCCGGGCCCCTCAGGATCTTTTGGATCTAGTGGGCCGAGGCCCCGAAGATCACGTAGATGAACGCGAACAGGAACAGCCAGACCACGTCCACGAAGTGCCAATACCAGGCGGCCGCCTCGAAGCCGAAGTGCTGCTTGGGCGTGAAGGCCCCGTTCAGCAGGCGGATCAGGCAGACGATCAGGAACAGGGTGCCGACGAACACGTGGAAGCCGTGGAAGCCGGTGGCCAGGAAGAACGTCGAGCCATAGAGGCCCGAATTCACGGCGGCTTCCGAATAGAACAGCTGCTCGTGGTTGATGTGGCTGTACTCGTAGACCTGGATCAGGGTGAACAGCGCGCCCAGCGCGATGGTCAGGATCAGGCCCCACTTGGCGCCCTTGCGGTCGCCGACCTGCAGCGCGTGGTGCGCCCAGGTGACCGTGGTGCCCGAGAGCAGCAGGGTCAGGGTGTTGACCAGCGGCAGGTGCCACGGCGAGACGGTCTCGACGCCGGCGGGCGGCCAGGTGGCCCAGGCGGTGCGGACTTCCTCGATCGCCGACAGGGTGCGGTGATGATGGAACAGYGCCATCTCGAAGAACATCCAGAACCACGCCACGAAGAACATCACTTCCGAGGCGATGAACAGGATCATGCCGTAGCGCAGGCCGATCGAGACGACCGGGGTGTGGTCGCCGACCTTGGCTTCCTTGGCCACGTCCGACCACCAGCCAAACATGGTGTAGAGCACGCCCGCGAAGCCGGCGGCGAAGATGGCCCAGTTGCCCTTCTCGATGCCGAACACGCCGCCCTTGATCCAACCGATCAGGCCAATGGCCATGACGGTCGCGGCGACGGAACCCACGAAGGGCCACGGGCTGGGCGGAAGGATGTGGTAGTCGTGTTTGACGGCGCCGGCCATGTTGCTGCTAACCCTTATATCCCTCTGAGCACGGTCGCTGGTCCCCCCGCGCCGTGGTCGTTCTGAAACGCTATAGCCCTCTCGACGGTGCGCCGCCAAGGGGTTCGACGATACGAGGCGTCGCCGATGCGGCGACTTTGCCAGCTTTACCGTCATCGACGGCGGGGAAGAACGTGTACGAGAGCGTGATCTCGTTCTTGCCCTTGGTTTCGGGATCATCCGCGAACTGGGGATCCACGAAATAGACGACCGGGAACTCCACCGTCTGGTGAGGCTGGATCGTCTGGCTGGTGAAGCAGAAGCACTCCAGCTTCTGGAAATACGGCCCCGCCGATTCGGGCACCACGTTGTAGAGCGCCCGGCCCGTTTGCGGCTTGTCGGTGGGGTTGGTGACCTTGAAGAAGGCCAGGCCCGTGTCGCCGATGCGGATGTCCTGGCTGGCCTGCAGCGTCTGGAACTGCCACGGCAGCTCGCGGATGTTGGCGTCGAAGCGGACCTTGACCTTGCGGTCCAGGATCCGGGTCGGCTTGGCCACGGCCTTGCGAACCGTGCCGTCGAAGCCGGTGGCCTGGCAGAACAGCTTGTACAGCGGCACGGCGGCATAGGCCGCGCCGACCATGCCGAAGAAGGCCGCCGCGCAGATCAGGGCCACCTTGCCGTTGCGGCGCTCCTGCGGCGTCGGGGCAGACTTAGGGGAGCGCCCCTTACGGATGGGGATGGGCGACATTGGCGCCGAGCCTCACGAGGGTGACGACGAAGACCATGATCACGAAAGCCACCAGGCCAAGGCCCAGCGCGATGTTGCGCCCGTTACGGGCCTTCTTGGCCGCGTCCCGCGTCGCTTGAGTGTCTGCCGGTTGGTTCACTTGAGCAGCTCCAGGGCGTGCACGCCCGCCACGGCCTCGCCCAGCAGGGCGGCGAACAGGGCGAAAAGGTACAGGATCGAGAAGGCGAACAGGTTGCGCGCGGCCTTCGCGCCGGCGGCCTTCTCGTCCTCGGTGACGTCGTAGAGGGCCCGGTCGGCCACGCGCGGGTCAGCCGCGTCGCCGGCCTTGCTGGCGAAGACACGCCAAGAAAGGATCAGGAACACCGCCCCGCCCAGGGCCGCCACGGCCAGGTAGATCGGGCCGCCCAGGCCGGTCAGCACCGGCGTCAGGCAGATCGGAACCAGCAGCAGGCTGTAGATCAGGATCTGCTTGCGCGTCTCCTTGGCGCCCTTGACCACCGGCAGCATCGGCACCCCGGCCTTGGCGTAGTCGGTGGTGACGTACAGCGACAGGGCCCAGAAATGCGGCGGGGTCCAGAAGAAGATGATCGCCACCATCAGCCAGGCGTTCAGCGGGGCCGAGCCCGTGGCCGCGGCCCAGCCGATGGCGGGCGGCAGGGCGCCGGCCAGGCCGCCGATGACGATGTTCTGCGCCGTCCAGCGCTTGAGCCACATCGTGTAGACGACGGCGTAGAAGACGATGGTGAAGGCCAGCAGGCCGGCGGCGAACCAGTTGATCGCGAAGCCGAGGAACATCACCGACAGCAGGGACAGCACCACGCCCAACGAGGCGGCCTCCTCGGCCTTGACCTTGCCCGACGGCACCGGACGGCCGCGCGTGCGGCGCATCTGCTGGTCGATGTCGGCGTCGTACCACATGTTCAGCGCGCCCGAGGCGCCGGCCCCGACGGCGATGCACAGCACCGCGATCGCGCCCAGCACCGGATGGATCGGCGCGCGGGCCGCCAGCAGGCCGGTCAGGCCCGTGAACACGACCAGCGACATGACGCGCGGCTTCATCAGCTGGAAATAGTCCTGCCAGCGCGCGGTCTCTGTCGTGTCCGGCTGGGCCGTCTCCGGGGTCATGGCGAGGGTCTTCGACATCGAGAGGAATATATCGGTCTTCAATGGGCGAAGGGCGCGGCCTGGACCCTTAAGGATCCCGACCGCGCCCCTGCTTCTCTTGGGTCCGGAAGAGCCAGCCTTAGTGGTGGCTGTCTTCCTTGATCACCGGCGGTTCGCTGAACTGGTGGAACGGCGGCGGCGAGGACAGGGTCCATTCCAGCGTCGTGGCGCCTTCGCCCCACGGGTTGGCGACGGCCGGACGGCGACGGATCGCGGCTTCCAGCAGCAGGACCAGGAACACGACCACGCCGACGGCGGTGATCATGTAGCCCACCGACGAGACGTAGTTCCACTTGGCGAAGGCTTCCGGGTAGTCGACGTAGCGACGCGGCATGCCTTGCAGGCCCAGGAAGTGCTGCGGGAAGAACACCAGGTTCACGCCGACGAACATGATCCAGAACTGCGCGCAGCCCAGGAACTCGTTGTACTTCACGCCCCACATCTTCTCGAACCAGTAGAAGAAGCCGGCGAAGATGGCGAACACCGCGCCTAGCGACAGCACGTAGTGGAAGTGCGCGACCACGTAGTAGGTGTCGTGCAGGCTGTAGTCGATGCCGGCGTTCGACAGGACAACGCCCGTGACGCCGCCGACCGTGAACAGGAAGATGAAGCCGATCGCCCACAGCAGCGGCGTCTTGAAGTCCAGCGAACCACCCCACATCGTGGCGATCCAGCTGAAGATCTTCACGCCCGTCGGGACGGCGATGATCATCGTCGCGGCCACGAAATAGGCGCGCAGGTTGATGCTCATGCCGACCGTGTACATGTGGTGCGCCCACACGACGAAGCCCACGAAGCCGATGGCGACCATCGCGTAGGCCATCGCCAGGTAGCCGAACACCGGCTTCTTGGAGAAGGTCGAGACGATGTGGCTGACGATGCCGAAGCCCGGCAGGATCAGGATGTACACTTCCGGGTGGCCGAAGAACCAGAACAGGTGCTGGAACATGACGGGGTCGCCGCCGGCCGACGGGTCGAAGAAGTGCGTGCCGAAGTTACGGTCGGTCAGCAGCATGGTGATGGCGCCGGCCAAGACGGGCAGCGACAGCAGCAGCAGGAAGGCGGTGATCAGCACCGACCAGGCGAACAGCGGCATGCGGTGCAGGGTCATACCCGGCGCGCGCATGTTGAAGATCGTGGTGATGAAGTTGATCGCGCCCAGGATCGACGAAGCGCYAGCCAGGTGGAGCGACAGGATCGCCAGGTCCATGGCCGGACCCTTGTGGCCGATGGTCGACAGCGGCGGATAGATCGTCCAGCCGCCGCCGAAGCCGTGGCCCGGGCCGCCGTCGACGAACATCGACGTGCAAAGCAGGACCCAGGCGGCGATCAGCAGCCAGAACGAGATGTTGTTCATCCGCGGGAAGGCCATGTCCGGCGCGCCGATCATGATCGGGACGAACCAGTTGCCGAAGCCGCCGATCATGGCGGGCATGACCATGAAGAAGATCATGATCAGGGCGTGGGCGGTGACGACGGCGTTATAGCCGTGCTTGCCCTTGAAGACGCCCAGCTGGGCCAGCAGGCCGGTGTCCGAGAACACCTGGATGCCCGGCTCCATCAGCTCCCAGCGGATCAGGCCCGACAGGGCGCCGCCGACGATGCCCGCCATGATGGCGAACAGGATGTACAGGGTGCCGATGTCCTTGTGGTTCGTGGAGAAGAACCAGCGAGCGAAGAAGGGCGGCTTGTGGTCGGCGTCGTCGTGACCGTCGTGGCCGTGAGTGTCTGCGGCGTGAGCCATCGGACTTCTATCCTACGATCGTATTCTTAGGCCGCCGGCGCGGCGGGAGCCGCGGCCGGAGCGGAAGCGGGGGCGGCGGCCGGAGCCGAGGCGGGGGTCGCGGCGGCGCCAGCGGCGGCCGGAGCCGGAGCGGCGGCCGGCGGCGCGACCTTCTCCTTGACCCAGGCGTCGAACTCGCCTTGCGAGACCACGTGGATCTCGATCGGCATGTTCGAGTGGTCGACGCCGCAGAGCTCCGAGCACTGGCCGTAGAACACGCCGGTCCGCTCGGCCTTGAACCAGGTTTCGTTCAGGCGGCCCGGGATGGCGTCGATCTTCAGACCGAAGGCCGGCAGGGCGAAGGCGTGGATCACGTCGGCGCCGGTGACCTGGACGCGGACGACCTGGTTCACGGGAACGACCATCGCCTTGTCGGCGGCCAGCAGGTACGGGACCTTCTTGGCGTCGGCCTGTTCCTTGGTGAGCGGCAGTGACACGATCTCGCTGATCTTCTGGTCGGGATATTCGTAGCCCCAGTACCACTGATAGCCCGTAGCCTTCACGGTCATGTAGGGTTTGGGCATGTCGTTGTAGTGGAACAGCAGCCGGAACGAGAAGATGGCGATGACCATCAGGATCAGGACCGGCACCAGGGTCCAGACGATCTCGACCGTGGTGTTGTGGCTGAACTTGGCCGGGACCGGGTTCGCTTTCTTATTATAGCGCACCACGATCCAGATCAGCAGGCCCAGCACCAGCAGGGTGATGGCCGTGATGATCGGCATCAGGACGATGTTGTGGAACCAGATCGCGTGGTGCTTCAGCTCCGACGCGGCCGGCTGGAGATCGATGGCCCCCGGCGTGGGCTGGCCCATCAGATCCTCGGCGAGGGCGTTCCCCGCGAATGCCCCAGAGAACACGATGCTGGCGGCGAGGGCGGACACGCCCGTCATGATCCGCCGAATCCCCGAAAATTGCGCCTTCATATCCCTCACGGCCCGTTTCGGCGGCGAGTTGACCCTAATCTAAGGCCGCGCCGCGCCGACTTGTATTTACGAGACCCTCGATCCAGCGCCCGCCGTCGACGTCGCTCATAGTGAGTCGCGCGTCGACGTCTAGTCCGCCCGATGGTCGGTCCGAGGCTGCATACGCGCATCGCCAGCGGTTGCCAAGCGCCAGAGACCACGCGCGCGGCATGGGATTGCCCGGTTGCCCCCGACCTGAGGCGCCACGGCCGGGAATCCGTTTCATCGGGCGCTGAAACGCCTTCCGCATCATTACGTATCGTTCATCAGTAGGTACCTTGCACCACTCAGTACCGTGCAGTACAAGGCTGCATCCAACCAGGCGAGGACGACGTGCCGGAAGCCATTGAAATCCAATTGAAGAAAGGCGTGCTGGCGCTGTGCGTGCTGGCCTTGCTCTCGCACGCCGACAGCTACGCCTACGAGATCGCCAGCAGGCTCACGAGGGACATCGATATGGGGGAAGGGACGATCTATCCGCTGATGCGCCGCATGCAGTCGGATGGGCTGGTCGAGACCTATCTGGTGGAAAGCCAGAGCGGTCCGCCGCGCAAGTACTACCGCCTGACCGCCGCCGGCCGTCAGAGCCTGGCCCAGCAGAAGGCCGAATGGACCACGTTCGCCAACGCGGTGAACGACATCGTGGGAGCCTCCGCATGACCCAGGCCGAGTTCATGACCCGCCTGCGCCGCGGCCTGGCCGGCCTGCCGGTGACCACCATCGCCGACATCGTCGCCGACCATGAGGCCCACTTCGCCGACGCCCAGGCCGCCGGCCGCAGCGAAGCCGAGGTGGCCGCCGCGCTTGGCGATCCCGACCGCCTGGCCCGCGAACTGCGCGCCGAGGCCGGCCTCAAGCAGTGGGAGGAGAAGAAGAACCCCTCCAACGCCATGGCCGCCGTCATCGCCCTGCTGGGCCTGGGGGCGCTGGACCTGATGTTCCTGCTGCCCCTGCTGATGGGCGTGCTGGGCGCGCTGTTCGGCGTGCTGGTCGCGGTCGTCACCCTGTTCGTGGTCGGCGGCTTCGTCTTCGCCATGGGGCCGCTGGCCGCGCCTCCGGGCGGGCCGATCACGGCCTTCCTGGCGGGCGTGGGCCTGATGGCCACCGCCACCTTCCTGGGGGCCCTGCTGACCGTCGTCACGGTCGGCGTCGTCAACGCGGTCGTCTGGTACGGCCGCCTGCACTTCCGGCTCCTGAAGCCGGCCATGGACCAAGCCTGAGCGGCGAAGAGGAGGGGACACTATGCTGATCCGCAACACACTCATTGTCGGCGTCGCCAGCTTCGCGCTCGCCATCGCCTGTTTCGCCGGGGTCGCGGCCATCGCCGGCCCCGAGATCATGAAGAACGGCTGGACCCTGCCGTTCGACAACGACGGCGACACCATTGTCGTCCGCGAGAACGGCAAGGTGATCCGCACCGTCCGGCACGTCCGCGTCGCCGGCGAGCGGCCCTCGCCGACCGTCGACCGCACCTTCGCCTGGACCGGCAAGGACCAGCTGATCATCGACCTGCCGGTCGACGTGGTGTTCGTCCAGGGCGCCGAGGCCAAGATCGTCGCCTCGGGACCGAAGAGCTACATCGACCGCCTGCGCGTCGACGGCGGCCACGTCGGCCTGAACGAGGACGATGACGTCGATCACGACACCCTGACCATCGACCATCACGGCATCCGAGTTCAAAGCGACTCCGACCGCGTGAAGATCACGGTCATCGCCCCGGACGTCACCAAGTTCGACGTGCGCGGCTCAGGCGATCTGGAGATCCGCCGCTATGACCACCCGGCCCTGGCCGTGACGGTCAGCGGCAGCGGCGACGTCCAGGCCGCCGGCCGCACCGAAGCCGTCGCCGTGGACAATTCGGGCTCGGGCTGGGTGAACCTGACCGACCTGAAGGCCAAGGACGCGGTCTTCGACACCTCGGGCAGCGGCGGCGGCGCGCTGTTCGCGACCAACAAGGCCAAGATCGACATCTCCGGCAGCGGCGACGTCGAGCTGCGCACCGAGCCCAAGCTCGTCAGCAGCGAGATCAGCGGCTCGGGCGAGATCCGTCGCGAGTACTGACACTTTCCTCCGACCTCCCCGGCGAAGGCCGGGGCCCAGATTCATCCCGAGCGATTGAGGTGATGCGCCTCTCTCCACCGCCAGACCCGGCGGTCGCTCTGGGCTCGATCTGGATCCCGGCCTTCGCCGGGAAGGTCGGATGAAGGAAGCGTCGTGCTCTTTATCATCTGGACCGCGACAATAGGGGCGGGGTGACGGACGCGTTCGGAACGCCTACCTGTAGGCTCATGAACGCACCGCTCTCCGCCTCTTCCCTTCTGGGCCCCTCCCTCCTGGACGCCGCCGGCGTCGATCCCGAACGCGCTCGCTCGATCCTGGGCGAGGCCCTGGCCGGCGCCGACGACGGCGAACTGTTCCTCGAACGCTCCGAGAGCGAGGCCTTCGTCTTCGACGACGGACGCCTCAAGAGCGCTTCCTACGATTCCGGCGAGGGCTTCGGCCTGCGCGTCGTGGCCGGCGAGACGGCGGGCTACGCCCACGCCGCCGAGATCAGCGAAGCCGCCATCCGTCGCGCCGCCGATTCGGCCAGCCTGGCCAAGCGCGGCCACGCCGGCGTCAGCGCCGAAAGCCCGCGCTCGACCAACGAAAAGCTCTATGGCGAGGACAATCCGGTTTCCGCCCCTGACTTCTCCGACAAGGTCTCCCTGCTCCAGGAGATCGACGCCTTCGCCCGCGCCCGCGACCCGCGTGTCGTGCAGGTGATGGCCTCGATGGCCGGCGAGCGGCGAGTGGTCGAGATCCTGCGCGCCGACGGCAAGCTGATCCGCGACGTCCGCCCGCTGGTGCGGGTCAATGTCCAGGTCACCGTCGAGAAGGACGGCCGTCGCGAGAACGGCTCGTCCGGGGCCGGCGGCCGGGCCGGCTTCGCTGCCTGGATCTCGCCCGACAAGTGGCAGGACCAGGTCGACGAGGCCCTGCGCATGGCGCTGGTCAATCTCGACGCCGTCGCCTGCCCGGCCGGCGAGATGGACGTGGTGCTGGGTCCGGGCTGGAACGGCGTGCTGCTGCACGAGGCCGTCGGCCACGGGCTGGAAGGCGACTTCAATCGCAAGGGCATCAGCGCCTTTTCGGGCCGCTTGGGTGAGCGCGTCGCCGCCAAGGGCGTCACGGTGTTCGACGACGGCTCGATCCCGGGCCGCCGCGGCTCGCTGACCGTCGACGACGAAGGCACGCCCACCGAGCGCACCATCCTGATCGAGGACGGCATCCTGGTGGGCTACATGCACGACCGGATGAGCGCGCGGCTGATGGGCATGAAGGCCACCGGCAACGGCCGCCGCCAGTCCTACGCCCACATGCCGATGCCGCGCATGACCAACACCGGCATGCTGGCCGGCCAGGACGATCCGCAAGAGATGATCGCCTCGCTGAAGCGCGGCCTGTACTGCGCCAATTTCGGCGGCGGCCAGGTGGACATCACCAACGGCAAGTTCGTCTTCCAGTGCACCGAGGCCTATCTGGTCGAAGACGGCAAGATCACCGCCCCGGTCAAGGGCGCGACCCTGATCGGCGATGGCCCCAGCGCCCTGACCCGGGTGACCATGATCGGCAACGACTTCGACTTCGACCCCGGCATCGGCGTCTGCGGCAAGTCGGGCCAAGGCGTGCCGGTCGGCGTGGGTCAGCCGTCGCTGAAGATCACTGGGCTGACCGTGGGCGGCACGGCGGTTTAGGGCGCGCGCAAAAGCGCCCCCTCCGTCACGTCGCCTATCGGCGCCGCGCCACCTCCCCCGCTTCGCAAGGGAGGAGGAAGCCGTTCCCTCCTCACCCGTGAAACGGGGGAGGTGGATCGCCGCGGATACGCGGCGAGACGGAGGGGGCGTCTCCCGCCTAAATCACCCGCTCCAGATACGTCACCGTCTTCTTCCCGCCGTGGATCGCGGCGGTCCCCACCGGGACGAAGCCCAGCGCCGTGTGGAACCTGTCCGAGGCCGGGTTGGGCGGATCGGAATTGACCTCGCAGACGATCCGTTCGTGGCCCGCCGCCTTGGCGGCCGCGAACAGGTTGTCGTAGAGCCGCCGCGCCAGACCCCTGCCCCGCGCCCCGTCGGCCACCACCACCCGGTCGACATAGACGAAGGCGCCATAGCGCTCGCGGAACCACAGGAAGTTCTCGCTGTCGTAGTCGGCGGCCTGGTCGAAGGCCAGCAGCAGGGCGTCGGCCGCGCCGACCCGCCGCGCTACGAACGCCTCGGCGACCAGATGCGCCAACCGTTCCGGCTCCAGCCACGACAGCTCGACGGCGTGGGCGTTGTTCAGCGCCAGCAGCGCCGCGCCGTCGGCGCCAGCCAGGTCGCTCGCCGTCAATGGCGTCACGGCGTCGGTCATCTCATGCTCCCCATTCCGCCCGCACCTATGGCCTCGAGCCACGCGCCGCAAGCCGCCCCGCTGGGTGATCAGCGGCAACCTTTCAAAGGTTTAATCCACATTTCACGGATGTAACTTTCTTCGCGCCACGGCCGCCGCCACCGTGCCCCCACATTTCGCCCGGCCCAGGGGAGGGTCGCTTTTGGGGGACAAACGCCGATGCTAGCGACCGCTCTGCTGATCGCCTTGGCGGGCGTCGCGCCCCTCGACGAGGACCAGGCCGTCAGCACGGCTGAATCGTCCTCGCCCCCGGCCGCCGCCGCGCCGCAAGAGGTGGACCCGGCCCAGCGCGGCGTCATCCCCTACCCGCCCGAGTTCTTCGCCGCCGCCCAGCCCAGCACCGCCCTGGACATGATCACCCGCCTGCCCGGCTTCTCGCTGGAGCAGGGCGACAACGCGCGCGGCTTCGCCGGCACGTCCGGCAACTTTCTGATCAACGGAGAACGCCCCACCAGCAAGAACGAGTCCCTCGAGGACATGCTGCGGCGAATCTCCGCGTCGACCGTCGAGCGGATCGACCTGATCCGCGGCGGCGCGCCGGGGATCGACATGCAGGGCCGCACGGTCATGGCCAACATCGTCCTCAAGCGCACGGTCCAGGTCCAGAAGGTCGTCAACCTCCAGACCTACCTCTATCCGGACGGCTTCTTCGGCCCGATCCTGGAGCTGGAAGGCTCGCGCCGCGAGGGCGACAACGCCCTGGAAGGGTCGCTGAAGGCCACCCGCGACCGCACCGACAACACTTACGACGGCGGCGTGCGCCTGCGCGCCAACGGGGCCGGCGTTCCCATCTCGAAGGACGCCCTGAAGGGCTACGACATCATCGAGAACTACATCCTGCGCGGCGCCGTCCAGCGGCCGATGCTGGGCGGCAAGGCCCGCGTCAACGCCAAGCTCGAGTTCTTCGGCTACGACCGCGACGTGACCGCCACCCGCGTCTTCCCGGGCCCGGCCCGCGAGCTGAACGGCGAGACCCTGGCGGACTACACTGGCGAGTTCGGGGCCCGCTACGACCGCGGCCTGTCGGCCCGCACGGACCTGCAGCTGGTTTTGCTGCAGAACCTGGAGCGGGACATCTATGGCTCCACCTTCGAGACCCCCAGCCTGTTCGTCGACTACCGGTCGAAGACCGACACCGGCGAGACGATCCTGCGCTCGGAGCTGAAGCACCGGCGCTCGGACAGCCTGTCGTTCGAAGCCGGGATCGAGGGCGCCTATAACTTCCTCGATGGTGACAATCGCTATTACGAGAACCGGGTCTCGATCCCGTTGCCGGCCGCCCAGGTCAAGGTCGAGGAGCTGCGCGGCGAGCTGTCGGGCAAGGCGATCTGGCGGGCCAGCCCGAAGCTGAACCTCGAGGCCGGGGCCCGCATGGAGGTCTCGCGCATCAGCCAGAGCGGTGACACCGATCTTTCGAAGTCGTTCTTCTATCCCAAGCCCCGGCTGCTCGCGACCTGGTCTCCGACCAAGACCGACCAGCTGCGGGTGCGGATCGAGCGCGAGGTCGGCCAGCTGGACTTCGACGACTTCGTCTCGTCGGCAGGCACCGAGACCGGCACCGTCGACGCCGGCAATCCCGACCTCGAGCCGGACCGCCGCTGGACGATCGAGACCGCCTGGGAGAAGCGCTTCTGGGGCGGCGGCGCCCTGGTGCTGCTGTACCGCCACGGCGAGATCAAGGACGTCGTCGACGTCATCCCGATCAACACCAGCTTCGAGGCGCCGGGCAATATCGGCGACGGCAAGAGCGACTTCTACCAGGTCAATCTGACGCTACCGACCGACAAGCTTGGCGTCAGCGGCGGCCAGCTGAAGGCGCGCCTGTCGTGGGCGGAAAGCCAGGTCACCGACCCCGTCACCCATGCCAGGCGCCGCATCTCGGGCCAGAAGCCGTTCACCTGCGACGTCCGCTTCACGCGCGACATGCCAGGCGGCCGATGGAGCTGGGGCGTCACCACGAACTGCCAGAACGAGGAGCGCTACTACCGCGTCGGCGAGGTGCGCACCTTCAAGTTCGAGCAATACCTGGAGGGCTTCGTCGAATGGCGGCCGCGCAAGGACCTGACCATCCGCACCGAGCTGGCCAACTGGAGCAGCCGTCACAAAATTCGCACCCGGGTGATGTACGCGGGCAACCGGGCTTCGGGAATCGTCACGCAGACCGAGACGCGTGAACTCCCGTTCGAGCCCTACCTGTTCATCAAGGTGCGAAAGAGCTTCGGGTAGGAGCGGAAAGCGGCCTTCGTGGTTTGAGCCACCGCGAAGGCCGTTCCCACCTGAGGTAAGGCGTGGCCCCTCCACGCCTTGGAGAAGGGCCCCAGTTCGTCGCTGGGGCCCTTCATTCCGTAGAGCCTGTCCGTCTAGGATGGACATCCTAGACGGATAAACAGGCTCTAACTCAGATACTTAGAGCGTGGCGGACGCCGAAACCGCCTAAACTTTCGGCTGCCACGCTCGGCCAGGCCTAGGCCTGACCGGAGACGGTAGAATCCGCGATCGGCGCGGCGTTGGTGTCGTCCGAGCCGTGCGACCACTTCTTGAGGAATGGCGCCAGGACCAGGAACAGCACCCCGATCCCGATCGCCACCAGGCCGATGACCTTGAACACCAACAGCGACTGGGTCATGGCGGCGGCGGGGTTCAGGACCTGGCCACCGATCGTCTCGGTCGAGGCGATGGCGGCGATCCAGCCGCCGAACAGGTTGGCCATGGCCAGGGCCATGTACCAGACGGCCATCACGAACGAGACGATCTGGACGGGCGACAGCTTGGTCATCTGCGACAGGCCGACCGGCGACATGCACATCTCGCCGCTGGTGTGCAGCATGTACATCAGCACCAGGAAGACCAGCGGCATCTTGAACGCGCCGTCGGCGAACTGAGCCCCGATCAGCAGGATCAGGAAGCCGGCGCCGATCTGGATCATCGACAGGCCGAACTTGACCATCGGGTTGGGATTGACCCCGCGCGCCGTCAGCACCGTCCACAGGGCGGCGAAGACGGGGGCGAAGATCAGGATCCAGCCGGCGTTGATGGCCTGGGTCTGGGCGGCGTTGAAGGCCGTGTTGACCCACAACCTGCCCGTGGTGGAGATTCCGGCGGCGGCCAGCTGTTCGGGCGAGCCCAGCACCACCGCCCCGCCGAACCATTCGACCGGCTTGGACAGCAGCTTGAGGTTCACATTGGTGGCCGCGAACAGGTTCAGCGACGAGCCGGCCTGCTCGAACAGGGTCCAGAACACCACCGCGCCCAGCACCAGCACCGTGGCCAGCAGCAGGCGCTCACGCTCGACCTTCTCGCACTTGGCGAAGGCGAACCACAGGATATAGCCCAGCGAGCCGAACATGCCGGCCAGCAGGGTGGCGCTCACGACCGGCGTGTGTTGCACCAGCAGGAACACCGCTCCCACCGCCAGCCCGGAGATCCCGTAGATCACCAGCTCGCGGCTGATCGGCCCGGCGACCTTTTCCTTCAGCTTGGCGCCTTCCGGCGGCTCGCCGTGGCCCAGCAGCCAGGGCTTGCCCAGCACGAAGATCACGAAGCCGGCCAGCATGCCGATGCCCGCCGCGCCGAAGCCGGCCCACCAGCCGACATTGACGCCCAGGACGCCGCACAGAATGGCGGCCCAGAACGAGCCGAGATTGATGCCGTAATAGTAGAGGGTGAAGCCCGGATCCCGGCGCGGGTCGCCTTGCGGATAGAGCTGACCGACCAGGGTGGCGACATTGGCCTTCATGAAGCCGACGCCGACGATGATCAGCGACAGGGCCAGCCAGAAGATGTTCAGGTACAGCGGGTCGCGGTCCTTCACCGCCAGCGTGTACTGGCCCTTGGACAGCACGGCGGGAACGGCCGCGTCGGCGGGCAGGCCCTTGATCTCGAAATTACCCGCCTCGCTGGCGGCGACCGCGTAGGGCTTGCCGGCCACGATCATCCGGGCCAGGCGCTCGTCGCCCCGGCCCTGGGCCTGGAACTCATAGGTCTGGCCGGCATAGGTCAGGGTCTGGACCGCCGGCTTGCCCTCGATCGCCATGGTCAGGTGACCCGCCACCAGCAAGATGGCGCCGAGCGCGACGGCCTTGCGGGTGCCCAGGTAGCGGTCGGCCAGGAAGCCGCCCAGCAGGGGCACGATATAGACCAGCGAGGTATAGGAGCCGTAGTGGCCGCTGGCGGCCTTCGGGTCGAACAGGAAGTGCTGGGTCAGATAGAAGATCAGCAAGCCCCGCATGCCGTAGTAGGAGAAGCGCTCCCACATCTCGGCCAGGAAACAGATGATCAGGCCGCGCGGATGGCCCTTCAGAAGCTGAATGACGACGGGAATTCCGGTCACCAGCGTGACCAGAATGCCCGCGGCGATAACGATATTCATACACTAGCCTTGAACGTGACGAGTGGCTGGGCCTTGACCACCCCCGGTCAAATCTCCCTCGCCGGCCCCAATTGGCGGGGAGAAGATCACGCGAGCCGGCGTTTCACAAGCAACGCCTTGCCGGGCCGCTCGGGCCTTCCGATCTTTGGGTTGAAGCTTGGCGGTCGCCTCGCGCGTTCTGAGTAGCGAACCTTTTCACGCCGGAGCCCGCCCATGAAGATCCCCGACGAGAGCCACCCCATCACCATCACCCGCGCGCCCAACGCCGTGCGGGTCCTGTTCGAGGGCCACGAGATCGCCGACAGCGACGACGTGCTGGTGCTGCAGGAGGCGAACTATCCGCCCGTGTTCTACTTTCCGCGCGACGACGTGCGGATGGTGTTCCTGCGGCGGACCGACAAGGTCACCCACTGCCCCTACAAGGGCGACGCCTCCTACTTCACGATCTATCGCGACGCTCAGGTCATCGAGAACGCCGTCTGGTCCTACGAGGACCCGTTCCCGGCCGTGGGCCAGATCGGCAACCGGGTGGCCTTCTATCCGGAACATGTCGAATTCCAGCTCGGCGACCTGACGGCGGCCCAGACCGAAGCGCTGAGCGTCGACGAGGTGGTGCGTCACACCGACAGTGGTTCCGGCGCCAGCCAGGCCGAGCGCTGGCCGGCCAATGTCGACATGCCCGATCCGGACCGAGTCGAGCGCGATGTCGACCAGCCCTACCGCGGCATTGGGTCGCTGTAGGGTCTCGCCGGGCTTAAGCCCGCGTTAACCGCTGGGAGCGTGACCATACGGTCTAGCTCCCATCAGAGGGGCGCGGAGGAAACCATGGCCTACGTCTCGTACCATCGGACGTCCGCTGTTCACGCGACGACCACCACCCTGCCCCAGCGCCGCGTGGCTTGGGGCCGACTCTTCGCCCTGGCCGCGACCGCGATGCTGTGGGTCGGGATCATCGCGGGCGTGCGGGCGATCCTTTAAGGACCGCCCCGGCCCGTCAGTAGGCGCAGTCGGTGAAGACCCGGCTGATGTCGCCTTTCCATTCGCCCTCGTACAGCGAGAGCAGGCGTTCGGCCGGGGTGATCCCGCTGTCGGCGATCTGCTCCAGCTCGCCCAGATAGATGGTCTCGTCCAGGAAGCCGCCGTTCAGCTGAGCGCGATTCTTCAGGCCCGAGCGGGCGATGGCCACGAAGTCCTTGGCCACGTCCTGGGCTGTGCGGCCGGCGACCTTGGCCTTCAGGCCCAGCCTCGGCACGTCGCGGCGCAGGCCCTCGCGATCCTCGATCGTCCAGTCCTTGCAGAGGTCCCAGGCCGCAGCCAGGGCCGCGTCGTCATAGAACACGCCCGTCCACAACGCCGGCAGCGCGCAGAGACGGCTCCAGGGGCCGGCGTCGGCGCCGCGCATCTCCAGATAGGTCTTCAGCCGCACTTCGGGGAAGGCGGTCGTGGTGTGGTCGGCCCAGTCCTTCATCGTGGCGATCTCGCCCGGCAGCTCGGGCAGCTTGCCCTCGATGAAGTCGCGGAAGCTGCGCCCCGCCACGTCGATATATTTGTCGCCGCGCTTGACGAAGTACATCGGCACGTCCAGCGCCCAGCGGGCGTAGCGCTCGAAGTCGAACCCATCCTCGAACACGAACGACAGCAGGCCCGTGCGATTGGGGTCGGTGTCGGTCCAGACATTGGCGCGGGCCGACAGGAAGCCGTTGGGCTTGCCTTCCGTGAACGGCGAATTGGCGAACAGGGCCGTGGCGATCGGCTGCAGGGCCAGGCTCATGCGGAACTTGGCGACCATGTCGGCTTCGCTGGAGAAGTCGAGATTGGCCTGCACCGTGCAGGTGCGCAGCATCATGTCGAGACCCAGCCCGCCGACCTTGGGCATATAGTTCCGCATGATCACGTAGCGGCCCTTGGGCATGACCGGGACGTCCTCGCGCTTCCACAGCGGCGAGAAGCCAAGGCCCAAAAAGCCCAGGCCCAGCTCGTCGGCGACGGTCTTGACCTCGTCCAGGTGCTGGCCGGTCTCGTCGCAGATGTCGTGCATGGTCGCCAGCGGCGCGCCGCTGAGCTCGAACTGGCCGCCGGGCTCGAGGCTGACATTGGCCCCGTTCCGTTCCAGGCCGATGATGGTCGGGCCTTCCATGACCGGCTTCCAGCCGAAGCGCTGCAGGCCGGTCAGCAGGGCGTGGACGCCCTTGTCGCCCTCATACGGAACGGGCGTGTGCGCGCCGAGATAGAAGCCGAACTTCTCGTGCTCGGCGCCCACGCGGAAGCGTTCCTTGGGCTTGGACCCTTGGGCGAAATAGTCGGTCAGATCGGCGAGCGTCAGCGGACGCTCTTGGACGCTAGTGGTATCGGCCATGCAAGCCGTCCCTCCCCAGGGTTGCGATGCTGAGGGTGGAGAGGGCCCATTCTCTCCGCCGACGGCGAAACTCAGTCACGCCCAGTTGGGCGTTTTCTTTCCGAACCTCAAGGGGCCACCTTGAGCATATATTTTCAACGCCAGTCCCCCGCCGCCGCCTGCCACAGCGTCATGGCGCAGATCGCGGCGGTGTCGGCGCGCAGGATGCGGGGCCCCAGCGACACCGGCGTGACGAAGGAAAGACCGCGAAGGCGCTCGCGTTCCTCGGGCGCGAAACCGCCCTCCGGGCCGATCAGGATCGCCGCCGGCGCGCCGGTCCCCGCCAGCGCCTCGATGGCCGGCTTGGCGTCGCCGCCTTCGTCGCAGAACACCAGGCGCCGGGCCGGGTCCCAGCCGTCCAGGATCTTGTCCAACTTCTCGGGGTCGGCGACCTCCGGCACGTCCAGCCGGCCGGTCTGCTCGGCGGCCTCCATGGCGATGGCGTCCAGGCGGCCCAGCTTGACGAAATCGACATTCGTTCGTCGGGTCACCGTTAGCCGCACCCGGCGCGCGCCCAGCTCGGCGGCCTTTTCGACGATGGTTTCGATCCGGCCGCGCTTGACCATGGCCACGATCAGGTCGAGGTCCGGGCCAAGGTCCAGGGGTCGGGTCAGTTCCTCGGCCTTCAGCAGGCAGCCGCGCTTGCCGGCCTCGACCAGGCTGGCGCGCCACTCGCCGTCGCGGCCGTTGAACAGCAGGACCTCGTCACCGACCGTCAGGCGCATGACCGAGGTCAGGTAGCGCGACTGGTCGACGGTGGGCGCGACGCCGGCGCCGGCGGAGAGGTCATTGGGAACGAAAAGGCGGATCATGGCGTCCTTCTAGCGCAACTCGACTTTCCGGGGGTAGGCTCGCGTCATGAGCAAGTCCGACGATTACGACAACGAACTCCGGCAGCTGCAGCTGGCTTTGATCGAGATGCAGAAGAAGGCGATCAAGGACGGCTGGAAGATTCTGGTGGTCTTCGAAGGCCGCGATTCGGCCGGCAAGGACGGCACGATCGCCCGGGTCACCGAGCATTTGTCCAAGCGCGCCACCACCGTCGTGGCCCTGCCCAAGCCGACCGAGCGCGAGCGCGGCGAATGGTACTTCCAGCGCTATGTCGACTACTTGCCGGCCTGTGGCGAGGCGGTGATCTTCAACCGCTCCTGGTACAATCGGGCCGGGGTCGAGCGGGTGATGGACTTCTCGACGCCAGAGCAGCAGGAGCAGTTCCTGCGCGACGTGCCGGCCTTCGAGCGGATGCTGGTCGAGAACGGCCTGCGCTACGTCAAGTTCTGGCTGGACATCGGCCGCGAGGAACAGGCCGAGCGCCTGAAGGCCCGCCGCGAGGACCCGCTGAAGGCGTTCAAGACCAGCGACCTCGACAAGGTCGCCCAGGACAGGTGGGACGACTACACCAAGGCGCGCGACGAGATGCTCATGCGCACCCACAGCGACGTCGCCCCGTGGATCTGCGTCCGCGCCGACCACAAGAAGGCCGCGCGGCTCAACGTCATCCGCTGGCTGCTGCACGCGGCCGGCGACAAGAAGCTGATCAAGGGCGTGGCCAAGCCGGACCCCAGCGTCATCTTCTCGTTCGAGCCGGCGGCGCTGGAGGACGGGCGGCTGGCGCGCTAGCGCGCTAGCGCGGAGCGTAACACGCCTAAAATCTGTCATCCCGGAAGCCTCGAAGAGGCTATCCGGGACCGCCGGAAGCGCGGCGCTTGTGGCGGTCCCGGCTCTCCGCGCTACGCGCTGCGGCCGGGATGACATCGGAATTGTTGAAATCGAGCCCCTCACCGCTTCTTTCGCGCCGACACTCTTCCACCGTCCAGCTTCCCAATCGCGCCCCGGCGTGGTGCTGTGCCCCCAAGCAAAGGGGAGACGCCGGACATGGACGCCATGGACGCCAAGACGGTGCGAACCACCGCCGTGACGCGGCTGGCCATCGGCCTAGCCCAAGGGATTCTGCTCTTTCTCCTCCACAGAGCCGACGACACCAAGGCCTGGCCGGCCACCCAGCCGCTGCTGTTCGGGCCGCTGCTGGTCTGCGCCCTGATGGTCCCGCTGATTCCGCTGGCGGGGCTGTCGGCCATGCGCCGCGCGCCGCTGATCGGCTGGAGCCTGATCGCTACGGTGGCGGCGGCGATCCTGGCGATCCACGCGGCCTGGACCGGCGCGGCGCCCGACCGGATCGGGGCCGGAGCCCTGTCGCCGCCAGTGTTTCCGGCCGTGGCGGCCCTGCTGTTCATCGCCCATCACCTGATCCAGCCCGCCGAGGCGGCGCGCAAGCCGGTCGCGCCCTATGCGGACTATTTCGACCTGGCCTGGATGCACGGCGTGCAGCTGGCCCTGTCCCTGGCCTTCACCGCCGTGTTCTGGCTCTTGCTGTTCCTGGGCGGGGCGCTGTTCAAGCTGATCGGCATCGACGCGATCCAGAAGCTGATCGGCGAGGCCGCCTTCGCCATGCCCGCCACCTGCGTGATGTTCGCCGCCGCCGTGCAGCTGACCGACGTCCGCGCTGGCCTGGTCCGCGGCGTGCGGACCGTGGCCCTGACCCTGCTGGCCTGGCTGCTGCCGCTGATGACCCTGATCGCGGCCGGCTTCCTGGCCAGCCTGCCGTTCACGGGCCTGGCCCCGCTCTGGAAGACCAAGGCCGCCACCGCCCTGCTGCTGTCGGCCGCCGCCCACCTGATCGTGCTGATCAACGCCGCCTACCAGGACGGGACCGAGCCCGGCCCGGTCGTGCTGCGCTGGGCCGCCCGCATCGCCGGCGCGCTGCTGATCCCGATCGCGGTGCTGGCCGGCTACGCGCTTCACCTGCGGATCGATCAGTACGGCCTGACGCCCGAGCGGGTGTTCGCCGCCGCCTTCGTGCTGGTCGCGGCGGGCTATGCGCTGGGCTATGCGATCGCCGCCGTGCGGCCCGGCGCCTGGCTGAAGGGGCTGGAACCGACCAACCTGGCGATGGCCATGGTCGCCGTGCTGCTGCTGATCGGCCTGTTCACCCCGATCGCCGACCCGGCGCGGCTGTCGGTGAACAGCCAGGTCAAACGCCTGGAGACCGGCAAGGTCTCGGCCGCCAAGTTCGACTTCCAGTTCCTGCGCTTCGACAGCGGGCGCTACGGCCGCGACGCGCTGAACAGGCTGAAGGCCGGTCGCAACGCCGAGGTCGCCAAACGCGCCCGCGAGGCGGCGGCGATGAAGGAGAAGACCTACGCCCCCGCCCAGCGCGGCCCGAACTTCGGCGACATGACGGTCTATCCCGCCGGCAAGACCCTGCCGGCCAGCTTCCGCGCCCAGGACTGGACCGCCAACGGCTCGGATTCGGCCTGCACCTTCGCCGGCATGCAGTGCTCGGCCCTGGTGCTGGACGTCGACGGCGACGGAATCGACGAGGTGCTGCTGGCTAGCGGCGGCAGCTTCGACATCTTCAAGTCCACCGACCACGGCTGGCGGCGGATCGCCCAGGCCAGCTCGTCGTGTCCGAGCGTCGACATCGACGCGGCGCTGAAGGCCGGAACGGTGAAGATGGACGCGCCGACACCGCGCCGCGACGTGCTGGTCGGCGATCAGCGCCTGGTGCTGTCGCCCACCGGCGACGGCTGCACGGGCGCGATTCCCAAGAGCCCCGGCGTGTGGCTGCCCACCGACATCCGGCCTACGCCACCCCGGCGCTGATCGCGTTGAGGCGGGCATAGACCCCGCCTCTGGCCGTCAGCTCGGCGTGGCGGCCTTCCTCGACCACCCGGCCCTTCTGGAAGACCAGAATCCGGTCGGCGCCGCGCACCGTCGACAGGCGGTGGGCGATGACGATCGTGGTCCGCCCCTCCATCAGCGCCTCGGCAGCGGCTTGGACCAGGCCCTCGGTCTCGACGTCCAGTGACGAGGTCGCCTCGTCCAGGACCAGGATCGGCGCGTCGGCCAGGAAGGCGCGGGCGATGGCCACCCGCTGGCGCTCGCCGCCTGACAGCTTGACGCCCCGCTCGCCGACCAGGGTGTCGTAGCCCTTGGGCAGGCGCAGGATGAAGTCGTGGGCCCGGGCCTTGGTCGCGGCCGCCTCGACCTCCTCGCGGGTGGCGTCCGGCTTGGCGTAGGCGATGTTCTCCAGCAGCGAGCGGTGGAACAGGGCCGGATCCTGCGGCACCACCGCGATGGCGCGGCGCAAGCTGGTTTGGGTCACCTTCGAGACGTCCTGGCCGTCGATGATGATCTCCCCGTCCTGCAGGTCGTGCAGGCGCTGGACCAGCTTGACGAAGGTCGACTTGCCCGAGCCCGTCGGCCCGACCAGCGCCACCCGCTCGCCGGGGGCGATCTTCAGGCTGAAGCGGTCGTACAGCGGCGCGCCGGCCGCCTTGTAGCGGAAGGTCACGTCGCGGAACTCGATGGCGCCGGCGCCGGGCTGGAAGTCGGGCGCGCCGGGGGCGTCGGCGATCTGCGGCTGCAGCCGTGTCCAGGCGGCGACATCCTCGGTGTCGTCGATGCCCTTCTGCAGCATGCGAATGTTCTCGCCCAGGTTCCGCAGGTAGCCGCTCATCAGCATGAAGGCGGTGATGGCGAAGGCGACGTCGCCGGGCGTGGCCGTGCCCTGGGCCCAGCCCCAGACCATCGAGCCGGTCAGGCCCGCTTGCAGCACCACCAGCAGCAGGTTCTGGCCCAGCCAGACGTCGGTGAAGCGGGTCCAGGTGACCATGACCGCGTCGCGCCAGGCGGCCGTGACCTCGGCCAGCCGCGCGGCCTCGCGTTGTTCGGCCCCGAAGCTCTTGACCGTCGGGTTGGAGGTCACGGCGTCGGCCAGGGCCCCGCCGATCTGGGAGTCCAGGGCGTTGGAGCGCAGGTTGCTGGGCCGGACGTAACGCTCGGTGACCCACAGGTTCACCGACAGATAGGCGATCACCACGGCCAGCGAGACGCCGCCGGCCAGGGGCTGGCGCAGCAGCATGGCGATCGACAGGCCCAAGAGCACGATGATCCCCGGCCCCAGCCAGATGGTCACCGCGTCGGTGACGCTGTCATAGCCCCACATGGCCCGGGTCAGCTTGCGCACCGTGGCGCCGGCGAAGCTGTCGGCGTGCCAGTCGGACGAGAAGGCCTGGACCTTGGCGAAGCCCTCGTTGGTCATCTCCTCCATGTTCCGGGCCGCCAGCGGGATCCAGAACCGATGGGCGATGTTGCGCACCACCGCGAAGGCGAAATAGACGCCGATGAACATCGCCAGGGCCGACCAGGCGCCGGCGTCGCCGCGCGGCTTGCTGGTGACGATGTCGACCAGGTGGCCCGAGGCGTAGGGCAAGGCCAGGTCGAAGGCGATCGCCACCAGGGTCAGGCCGACGCCGAAACCGAACAGCACCGGCCGCCGCTTCCAGAACCGGGCCACGAAGCCCAGCACCTGGCGGTTGGACAGCGCGCGCTTGCGGGCGCCGATCTCGTCCTCGTCCTCGAAAGCGTCGGTCATGGCCGGGGAGATAGGATGTTTTTGATCCCTCTCCCAGAGGGAGAGGGGTAGGGGTGGGGGGTTATATGGCCGGCGGCAAAACCCCTCACCTCCCACCGCTTCGCGGCGGGTCCATCCTCTCCCTAGGGGAGAGGGTTCTTCTTGCGCTTGCGCCGCCCGCCGCCGAACGGCCGCCAGCGCAGGAACCAGCGGATCGCCGGCCCGACCACCGGCACGCGCAGCATCGGGCGGACGGCGTGCGGGCGGGTCTTCAGGAAGCACAGCACCGCGCCGATCCAGAACACCGTCGTCGGCATGCCCGGCACGAAGGCCCCCACGGCGCCCGTGGCCAGCAGCGCCCCGCCAATTCCGTCCAGCGCCCAGCGCTCGGCGCGGGTCAGGGGGCGACGCGGCTTGCGACGGGGCTCTAGGCTCATGGGGCGAACGCTACCGCGCCGTCGCGGCGGCCGGAAGCCTCAGAACGCCTCGGCCACCCCGCCGACCCGCCGGGCGGGCCGGCGGTCCAGACCGCGCCGGACCTTGGGGCCAAACTTGGTCGCCGCGGTCAGGCGCGCCACCATGCCGTGGTCGCCGACGCGGGCGAACAGCCTGGCCGAAGCGGTCCAGAAGGCGGTGGTCACCGGATGCGGCAGAACGATCCCGGCCCCGACCCCGGCCAGCAGCAGGCTCCAGCCGGACAGGCGAATGGCGGCGGTGGTCATGGCGGGCTCCTGCGGCTGATCTGTTGAGGCGACCTTCGCCGGCGCGCCCCGATAAATCCAATTGATCGTCCCTCTCGGCGCGATTGGATTTTCCTATGGACAGGAGAGCGGGGCGCGAACACGGCCTTTTCCACGCCCGCGATTGCGGGTTAAGCCTCGCCCATGACGTTCACCACCATCCTGCCCGACGCCGTCGCCACCAACTGGGTCGACCGCCACGCGCCCGAGCGCCTGCGGCCCTGGCTGAAGCTGGGACGGTTCGACCGGCCGGCAGGGATCTGGCTGCTGATGCTGCCGGGCTGGCAGGGGATCGCCCTGGCCGCCGCCGAGCAGGGCCGCTGGCCCAATCCGCTGCTGCTGCTGGCCGTGTTCGTCGGCGCGGCCCTGATGCGGGCGGCCGGCTGCGCCTTCAACGACATCGTCGACCGCGACTTCGACGCCCAGGTCGCCCGCACCGCCATGCGCCCGATCCCAGCCGGACAGATCACGGTCAAGCAGGCCTGGCTGTTCCTGGTCGGCTGCAGCCTGGTCAGCTTCCTGATCCTGCTGTGCCTAGGCTGGGTGGCGATCGGGCTGGGCGTGCTGTCGCTGGGCCTGGTCGCGGCCTATCCGTTCATGAAGCGCATCACCTGGTGGCCGCAGGCCTGGCTTGGCCTGACCTTCAACTGGGGCGCCCTGCTGGGCTACGCCGCCGCCGTCGGCCATCTGTCGTGGTCCGCCGCCCTGCTCTACGCGTCGGGGATCTTCTGGACCCTGGGCTACGACACGATCTACGCGATCCAGGATATCGAGGACGACGCCCTGGCCGGGATCAAGTCGTCGACCCGGCGGCTGGGCGACCACGTCCAAATCGGGGTGGCCGGCTTCTACCTGGCCTCGTTCGTGTTCGTGATGCTGGCCGGCTGGGTCGGCAATGTCGGACCGCTGTTCCTGCCGCTGGCGGCCCTGTTCGCCCTGCACCTGTCGCGCCAAGCCGCCGCCGTCCGCGTCGACGACGGTCCGGCGGCGCTGAAGCTGTTCAAGTCCAACGCCGTGGCGGGGCTGCTGGTTGTGGCGGGCCTGGTGGCGGGGCTTTGGAAGCCGGGCGTGCGGTTCTAACCATGAGAACTGTCATCCCGGCCAAGCGCGTAGCGCGCCGAGCCGGGACCGCCGGAAGCTCCGAGCCTGTTGCGGTCCCGGATCTCCGCTTCGCTTCGTCCGGGATGACAGCTTTTTTGGGCCTAGAACGGACCCTGCTGGTAGATCCGCTGCATGCCGTTCTCCAGCTCGCCCAGGCGCTGGTCGTAGGCGGGGTTCAGGCAGGCCTTGCTGGCCCCGCAAGCGCGTCGATTGCGCAACCACTCCTGTTGCCGGTCGATCAGCGCGCCGCGCCCGCCCATGGCCAAGGTATGACGGTTGATCCCGTACAGCACGTCCATGCGCACATCCTTGTCGTTCAACGACCGCTCGGCGCAGATCGCCTTCTCGTCGGGCGTGCGCGCCTTGCGGCAGTCGAAGCTGGCGGCGGTCGCCGGCAAGGCCGCGGCCATGCACGTGGCGGCCAGAACGAGAACGGGGATCAGGCGGCGCATCGGCAACTCCGGGAAACGTGACGTCGGGTCATCCTGTCAGCCCTAAGCTGAATGTGCGATGATCGTTCCATGGCCGTCGCAGCGCGCGTCAAACCCCAGGACCTGTTCACGCCCGACGAATGGACGCGGATTTCCGCGCGCTCGTCCTGGCGCGGGATCGTCCTGGTCGCCCACGCCTGGGCGGTGATCCTCTTCGCCGGGGCGCTGTTCGTGCTGTTCCCCAACCCGCTGACCTATGTCCTGGCCGTGATGCTGATCGGCGCGCGGCAGCTGGGCCTGGCCATCCTGATGCACGAGGCCGCGCACGGCGGCCTGCACCCGAACCTCAAGCTCAACGACTGGCTGGGCGAGTGGCTGTGCGCCGCCCCGACCGGCGCCTCGCTGGCCAAGTACCGGCCCTATCACCTGACCCACCACAAGTTCGCCCAGCAGGCCGAGGACCCGGACCTGATCCTGTCGGCGCCGTTTCCGACCACCCGCGCCTCGCTACGCCGCAAGATCATCCGCGACCTGACCGGCCAGACCTTCTTCAAGCAGCGCTTCGGGCCGCTGCTGGGCAAGATGCGGGAAGACCAACCCAAAGGCGCCATCTTCGCCGGCGAGGTCGCCCGGCAGAAGCCGTTCCTGCTGTGGAACCTCGGCATCCTGGTCGTGCTGTCGGCCATGGGCCTTTGGTGGGCGTGGCTGGCGCTGTGGATCGTGCCGATGGCGACCTGGTTCCCGCTGGTCACTCGCCTGCGCAACATCGCCGAACACGCCTTGGTCGCCAAGGACGAGCCCGATCCGTTCCGCCACGCCCGCACTACCCGCGCCAACTGGCTTGAGCGCGCCCTGATCGCGCCCTACCACGTCAACTTCCACGCCGAGCACCACCTGTTCATGCACACGCCGTGCTGGAACCTGCCGCTGGCCCACCGGCTGCTGGCGCAAAAGGGCCTGACCGGCGGCATGCTGACCGCGCCGGGCTATGTCGCGGTGCTGCGGGCGGCGTCCTCGCGGCCCATCGTTGAAAGTGTCGAGGTCAGATGACAGCTTTTCAGCTGGCCCAACTAGCAACTCAACTCTTGATTGCCGCACTTGGCGCTTGGCTGGCGGCAATTTTAGCGGCCCGTTTTACGCTCAACCGCTTCTACAAAGAACGGATATGGGAGCGCAAAGCGGCAGCCTATACGGCCATCCTTGAAGCACTTCACGATATGCTTGAATGGTACAGCCAAAATATGGAAGCCGAGTCTAGAGGGAAAGAACTCTCCGACGAACGGTCAAAACAATTGTCTGCAGCAAGCAACGAAGCAGAGCGCGTCATGAGACGTCGACTGGCTGCGGAAACATGGCTATTAAGCTCTAAGTTGAATGAAATTATCGATGCTATGAATAAGAAATTTTACGAGCGTCAAGAAAGCTGGTTCGAGCATCTAGACGCGGGATACGGCGTTGTGCAGCAGGCGAGCCGCGAAGTTAGAGATTATGCTCGCTCCGATTTGCGAGTTTCCGATGGCAAAAAACAACATAGGCAATAGTGCTCGCCCCTAGACTCATCTGCGTGCTCTAAGCGCCCGCATGATCGTCCAGACCCTCGAAGGCCGCCGGGCCTTCATCCGCGACAACACCCGCCTGCAACCACCGCCGCACACGCCGGAGCTGTCGCTGCACCTGGCCGACGAGATCACCCCGATCTGGACGCTGACCGAGGAGGCGCTGCAGGAGATCGGCTTGCCGCCGCCGTTCTGGGCCTTCGCGTGGGCGGGCGGCCAGGCCCTGGCCCGCTACATCCTCGACCATCCGCAGATCGTCGCCGGCAAACGAGTGATCGACTTCGCCACCGGCTCGGGCCTGGTCGCCATCGCCGCGATGAAGGCCGGCGCGGCGAGCGTGCTGGCCGCCGACATCGACGTCTTCTGCGAGGCCGCGGTCGGCCTGAACGCCGAGGCCAACGGCGTCGTGGTCGGCTTCACCGAGGTCAACTTGCTCGATGCTCCGCCCCCAATGATCGACGTCCTGCTGGCCGGCGACATCTGCTACGAGAAACCCATGGCCGAGGCGGTGATGGCCTGGCTGGGCCAAGGCCGGGCGGCGGGCGCCCGCGTGCTGATCGGCGATCCCGGCCGCACCTACTTCCCCAAGGACGGCCTCGATAAGCTGGCCGAGTACCAGGTGCCGACCACCCGCGAGCTGGAGGATTTCGCCGTCAAGCGCACCTGCGTCTGGACTCTGCCCTAGCGCCGAATTAGAACACATCGAGAACATCCGTATCGGAGAGCGTCATGCGTGAAGACGGCAAGATCGACTATATCGAATGGCCCGGCGGCGACCTGCCGGCCACCAAGAGCTTCTATTCGGCCGCCTTCGGCTGGAGCTTCGTCGACTACGGTCCCGACTATGCCGCCTTCGAGGGCCAGGGCGCCGACGGCGGCTTCACCAAGCCGCAGGAGGGCGCCACCGACCGGCCGCTGGTCATCCTCTACGCCCACGACCTGGAAGCCATGCTGGACAAGGTGACGAAGGCCGGCGGGGTGATCACCGCCCCGATCTTCAGCTTCCCGGGCGGCCGTCGGTTCCACTTCACCGATCCGTCGGGCAACGAGCTGGGCGTTTGGAGCGCCACGGGGGTGGAGTAACTTTCCTTCTCCCCTTGCGGGAGAAGGTGGCCCGAAGGGCCGGATGAGGGGTTGATAGACCTGTCAGCTTGGCGTTCCGGCATCAACCACCGTCGCGGCGGCCTCGTCCTTCGACCCCTCACCCGACCGCCTTCGGCGGCTACCCTCTCCCCCAACGGGAGAGCGCCCCCCGTCAAACCGTCACATACCCTCGCTAATGTCCGCCTCCTGACGATCGAACCCGACGGGGCGGGACATGGGCGAGAAGAGCTGCGGCGACTGCGGCATGTGCTGCAAGCTGATGGGCGTGGAGGCGCTGGCCAAGCCGCCGCACGCCTGGTGCGGTCATTTCCGTAAAGGCGCGGGCTGCGCCATCTATGCCGAGCGCCCCCGGGCCTGCGCCGACTTCGCCTGCTACTGGCTCAAGAGCGAAGGCCTGGGCGAGGATTGGCGGCCCGACCGCGCGCGGTTTGTCCTGCATCGCGAGGACCAGGGCCGTCGCATGGTGGTCGAGGTCGATCCGGCCAGCCCCGAGGCCTGGCGCAAGGCGCCCTATCACGCCACCCTGCGCGCCTGGGCCGCCCGCGGCGCCGCCGACGGCCTGACCCTGAACGTGCTGGTCGGCCAGCGCGCCTTCGAGATCCGCGCCGATCGCGACATCGATCTTGGCCTGGTGCGGGGCGCCGCCTGATGAGCCAAGCCACGCTCGAACTTCCGCCCGCCCCAGCCCCCGGCAAGGCCTGCGGCTCCTGCGGCCTGTGCTGCAAGGTGCTGGCGATCGAGGCCCTGGACAAGGCCGACGGCGTCTGGTGCTCGCACTTCCGAAAAGGCGGCGGCTGCGGCAACTACGAACACCGTCCCGCCGCCTGCCGAGGCTTCCACTGCCTGTGGCTGACCTCGGAAAAGCTCGGCGACGACTGGCGGCCCGACAAGGCCGGCTTCGTGATGTACTCGGACCGCGACGGCAAGCGGCTGAGCGTGGTCGTCGATCCCGGCAAGCCGGCCGCTTGGCGGCGCGAGCCGTATTATTCGTACATCAAGGCGATGTCGCGCCGGTCGTTCGACGGCTACGAGCTGGTCGTCTGCATCGGCGACCGCCGCATCGTGGTGTTCCCCAGCGAGGAGATCGACCTCGGCGTCCTCGCGCCCGACCGCAAGCTGGTCAGCGGCTATGTCGAGCGCGACGGGGCGTTGACGCCGTTCGCCATGGTGCTGGCGGATGTGGGGTAGCTCCCTTCTCCCCTTGCGGGAGAAGGTGTCGCCGCAGGCGACGGATGAGGGGTCGATAGGCCCGTCGGCTTGGCGCCCGGCGTCACCGCCCCAGCAGCGTCTCCGTCCATCAACCCCTCACCCGACCCGCTTCGCGGGCCACCCTCTCCCGCAAGGGGAGAGGGGGATCAAAATTTCGGCCGAAATCCCCGCGGCGCCCACCCGAAATCCCTGACCGCCTCCGCTGAATCAAACGTCAGGTCCTGGCCCATCCGCATCCCCATGGCCGTGGTCGCGCCGGGATAAAACGGCTTGGCCAGGCGCATGATCAAAGCAAACAGCCAGGTCGGCATCGGTAGGCTGCGCGGTCGCTTGCCCAGGCCCTCGAAGATCCGGTCGACCATCGCGCGATAGGTCACCGTCTCGCCGCCGACCAGGTCGTAGGCGCGGTTCTTCGTGGCCGGCGCGTGGGCCGCGGCCAAGGCTCCGGCGGCGAGGTCGGCGGCGTGCACCGGCTGGCGCAGGCCCTCGCCGCTTCCCGACAGCGGCATGAGGTGGAAGCGCTGCACCAGGCGGGCGATGCGGCTGACATTGCCGTCGTGGCCCTCGTCATAGATCAGGGTCGGCCGCAGGAGGGTCCAGGCGACGCCGTGCTCGGCGCACCAGGCCTCGACCGCCTTTTCCGCCCCTGCCAGCTCCAGCGCCACCGATCGCTCGCCGGCGTCGGGGGAGTCGGCTTTGGTGAAGCGGCTGGTCGAGGAAAAGGCGATCAGCCGGGTCATCCCCCGGGCCTTCAGGGCCGGCAGGGCGGCGGGCAGCAGCCAGATCGGCGACAGCGAGAACACCGTGGCCACCGCCGGCAGGTGGTCGGCCAGGTGCGGGTCCTTCAGGTCGCCGTCCAGCCAGCAGGCCTCGCCCGCCGGCGGGCGACGGCTGATGGCGAACGGGTCGAGGTCCTCGCCCTTCAGCCGCTCCAGCAGGTGGCGGCCGATCAGGCTGGTGGCGCCCAGCACCAGGACAGGCGTCTTCAGGGTGTTGTCGGAGTCCATCCTGCCCATATAGTCCCGCTCGGATGAGGTTCCCATGACCTACCAGCCATGACCTACGAAGACGTCCGCGCCTTCGCCTTTCGCCTGCCCGGCGTCGAGGACGGGACCGCCTATGGCCGCCCCTGCCTGAAGGCGCACGGCAAGTTCCTGACCCGCCTGTTCGAGGACGGCGAGAGCCTGGTCTGCCCCGGCGTGCCGTTCGACGAGCGCGAGATGCTGGTCGAGGCCGAGCCGGAGACCTTCCATTTCACTGACCATTTCAAGAACTATCCCTACGTCCTGGTCCGCCTGCCCCGCGCCCATGCCGGCACGGTCGAGCGGTTGATCATCCGCCAGTGGCGGGCCACCGCGCCCAAGAAGCTGCTGAAGGCGTGGGACGAAGCTCACCCGACGGAGGTCGCATGAACGGCTCGCTACGGATCTGGCGCCTCCTGATCGCCGCCATCGCCTGCCTCGGCCCCGTGCTGCAGTACGGCCTGATGGTCTATGACGAGACGCTGATTTCGGCCGCCGTGAAGTCCGTCGAGTTCTTCAGCTATTTCACCGTGCTGTCGAACATGCTGGCCGCCGCCGCGCTCATCGCGCCGCTGGTCGCGCCGTCCAGTCGCTTCGCCGCCTGGGCCGAGCAGAGCGGCCCGCGCGCCGCCATCGCCACCTATCTAACCATCACCGCCGTGGTCTATCACCTGCTGCTGGCCGGCCTGTGGAAACTGGAGGGCCTGCGGTTGGTGTCCAACGCGATCCTGCACACGGTCACGCCCATCGCCTTCCTGGCCGACGTCGCCCTGCGCGGCGGCCAAGGCGAGGCGCGGTGGATCGCGGCGGCCAAGGCCATGGCCTTCCCGGCCCTGTTCGGCGCCTGGACCCTGGTCCACGGCGCGCTGTCGGGCTTCTATCCGTACCCGTTCATGAACGTGACCAAGCGCGGCTATCCGGCCGTGGTGCTGACCATGGTCGAGATGAGTCTGGCCTTCGCGGCCGTGGCCTTGGTCTTCGTGGCCCTCTCGCGCGTTCGGGCCAAGGTGGCGCTGGCCAGACCAGAGCCTATATCGGCCTGACACTGACTTCGGAGATATCCATGTCCAACCTCGTTCCCGCCGTCCGCTCGGGCGACGTCCTGATGCCCGCCCTGGGCTTTGGCACCTGGCAGCTGGACAACGGGACCGCCATCCCCTTGGTCGAGAAGGCCCTGGAGGTCGGCTATCGCCATATCGACACCGCCCAGATCTATCGCAACGAGCGCGACGTCGGGGCGGCGATCAAGACCAGCGGGATCAAGCGCGACGAGATCTTCCTGACCACCAAGGTCTGGATCGACCACTTCGCCGACGGTGACCTGCAACGCTCGGCCGAGAAGAGCCTGGAAAAGCTGGGCGTCGACCATGTCGACCTGCTGCTGCTGCACTGGCCCAAGCCGGACGTGCCGCTGGCCGAGACCCTGAAGGCCCTGAACGAGGTCCGTTCACGCGGCCTGACCCGCGCCATCGGCCTGTCGAACTTCCCCTCGGCCCTGCTGGAGGAAGCCGCCCAGCTGTCGGACGCCCCGATCGCCACCGACCAGGTCGAGTACCACCCCTACCTGGCGCTGAAGACCCTGATCGCCAAGGCCCACGCCCTGGGAACCTCGATCACCGCCTGGTCGCCCCTGGCCCAGGGCAAGGTCGCCCAGGACCCGGTGCTGATCGAGATCGGCCGCGCCCACGGCAAGACTCCGGGCCAGGTCACCCTGCGCTGGCTGATCCAGCAAGGCGTCATCGCCATCCCGCGCACCAGCAACCCGGCGCGGATCGTGGAGAATTTCGACATCCTCGACTTCAGCCTGACCGACGAGGAGATGACCCGCATCCACGGCCTGGCGCGGCCGGACGGGCGGTTGGGCGATTGGCTGGACAAGGCTTATGCCTGGGATGTGGCGTAGGAGCAGGGCGGGGCGGGTAGACGCCAAAGCCTGCAAAGGGTGGACAGCAGACACGCCCAGGCTAACCTCCGACGATGATCTTGGAGCTTCTCGCCGCAGCGAGCATTGCTACCTCAGTCGTCGAAGTCTGGACGGCTGGCGATGACGGTTTGACTCAGCGGTTTGCGGACGAGTTTCGCACCGCGACGCGGAGTCTAACTGGACGGCCCTTGAAGGCGACTATCGCCCAGATCAGACCTGCTCCGGGCGGCAAATGGCTGACGACAGTGCTGTTCAGCCGTGAGGGCAAAGAAATTTACTCGGCGACATGCACCCGGGGCGAACCTGAACTCCCGCAGTGTGCGAAGGAGGCCGCGACAACGGCGGAGCGGCTTGTTCGGAAAGCCCGCTGAGGGTGGCGAGCGGACATCCGTTTCCTTCTCCCCTTGCGGGAGAAGGTGTCAGCGAAGCTGACGGATGAGGGGTCGATAATCCTCTCGGCGTGGCGCCCAGCCTATCCGCTGTCGCGGCGGATCCGGTCTTCGACCCCTCACCCGACCGCCTGCGGCGGCCACCCTCTCCCGCAAGGGGAGAGGGAAACAAGTCCGCAACGGGTCGCAAGCCGACCTCCCCGGTCGGGTGCGATCCTTAAATCTCTTGGAGGCTGCAGCGTGCAGGGCTGATCAGGTCAGTCCGCCGACACCGCCTCCGGCGGCCGCGCGCGGCGACGCGGAGCGTCGTCCTTGAGTGACCTGATCAGCCCTGCGATCCTCTCGCCGTGAGATGTAAGGAGGGCTCCTTCTCCGGGGGAGAAGAAGATCAAAAACAGCTCGTCATCCCGGCCGCAGCGCAGCGGAGCGCCGGGACCCAGGGGCAGCCGCACTGCGCTTGGCCCCTGGGTCCCGGGTCGGCTACGCCGCCCGGGATGACGAGGGTTTTTGTAAGGGAGTACGGGGATTGAGCGGGMTGTATGCTCGGCGTTCGCGAAACAGAGTCTCACGAAATCAACGCCTTCTCACTTTTACGCGCCTCTGAATGATCCGCGTCCAGAACCCCCGCACAATCATAGCTGTCCCCGTCGCAAGGGGAGGGCGCTTGGATCCGGCCCGAAGCGGCGATGGGGATAGGTTGAGCGGGGCCGCTGGCGGTTCCCGGCGACCTCGKCAGGTCGCACGGCTTACTCTTTAGGAGCGCGTGCGRGTGRCGGGATCGTCCGGGAYCAAGCCGACAGYGGAGCGACAGGGCGGTGATCGTACAARCCGCCTATCGTGGATCGYCGRGCTGGAGACGGAGTAGCCGATCCAGTTGGTCCACGCCCGTCCGGGGGTAACGGAGGCCCGAGCAGACAACGCTCACGCCCGCCGTCCTCACGGCAGAGAACAGCCTGGCGGAGCGGACAAGCGAGCCGAAACATACAAACCATCACGGTCTCCGGGTTCGCCCGGCCGCTCCGTCGCCTCCCCACCACACCTTCAGCGGGCCTCCGCGTGAAGCCAAGGCCCCATGGCCGCGTGTGACCTCCCCCAGGCAAACTCGCTCCGCTTTCAGACGAAAGCCGTTTCATCCGGCCCTGAAAGCGCCTAGGTAAGCCTCAACCTGAGCATAACTTACCAGGGACAGGAACAATGGACGACGCGGGCGCCAGCTTGCAGGCGACGATGGCGGGGATGGGCCGGACGGCCCGCGAGGGCGCGCGCGCTCTGCGCCTGGCCACGCCAGAGCAGCGCACCGCCGCCATCCGGGCCATGGCCGCCGCGATCCGCGAGGACGCCGCCAAGATCCTGGCCGCCAACGCCAAGGACCTGGCCCGCGCCGGCGCTAACGGCCTGACCGCGCCGATGCAGGAGCGCCTGCTGCTGGACGAGGCGCGCCTGGAGGGCGTCGCCGCCGGGGTCGAGGCCGTGGCCGCCATTCCCGACCCGATCGGCGTCGCCACCGCGCGCTGGACCCGGCCCAACGGCCTGGACATCAGCCGCGTCCGCACCCCGATCGGCGTGATCGCCATGATCTATGAGAGCCGCCCGAACGTGACCGCCGACGCGGCGGCGCTGTGCGTGCGCTCGGGCAATGCGGTGATCCTGCGCGGCGGCTCGGAGTGCATCCACTCCAACCTCGCCATCCACGCGGCCATCGAACGTGGCCTAAAGGCCGCCGGTCTGCCCGCCGCCGCCGTCCAGGCGGTGAAGACGTCTGACCGGGCGGCCGTCGGCGCGATCCTTTCGGGTCTCGACAAGGCCATCGACCTGATCATCCCGCGCGGCGGCAAGAGCCTGGTCGCCCGCGTCCAGGCCGAGGCCCGCGCCCCGGTGCTGGGCCATCTCGAGGGCCTGAACCACGTGTTCGTCCACGCGGCCGCCGATCCCAAGAAGGCCGTCGAGATCGTCGTCAACGCCAAGCTGCGCCGGGTGTCGGTCTGCGGCGCGGCCGAGACCCTGCTGGTCGACAAGGCCGCCGCCGAGCGCCTGCTTCCGCCGATCGCCGACGCCCTGATCAAGGCCGGCTGTGAGCTGCGCGGCGACGCCGCCGCTCGGGCCATCGAGCCGACCATGAAGAAGGCGACGGCGCAGGACTGGACCACCGAATATCTGGCCCCGATCCTGGCCGTGGCCGTGGTCGACGGCGTGGCCGGCGCGGCGGCGCACATCGCCGCCTACGGCTCGGGCCATACCGACGCGATCATCACCGAGGACGCGGCCGCCGCCGACGCCTTCGTGAGCGAGGTCGACAGCGCCATCGTCCTGGTCAACGCCTCGACCCAGTTCGCCGACGGCGGCGAGTTCGGCTTCGGGGCCGAGATCGGCATCGCCACAGACAAGCTACATGCCCGCGGCCCGGTCGGGGCCGAGCAACTGACGACGTTCAAATATGTGGTTCGCGGGACCGGCCAGACTCGTCCCTGAGGCCGGTCGGCCCAACGCCCAGCGCCTCGGGTTCCACCTGGAGCCCGGGATGCGCGTCGGCCTGTTCGGCGGCAGCTTCAACCCGGCGCACGAGGGCCACGCCCACGTGGCCGAGACCGCCATGCGCCGGCTGGAGCTGGACCGCGTCATCTGGCTGGTGTCGCCGCAGAACCCGCTGAAATCCGCTCACGAGACCCGCCCGCTGGCCGAGCGCCTGGCCGAGGCCCGCCGCTGGGCGCGCGGCTCGGGCATGATCGTCTCCGACGCCGAGACCCGGCTGGGCTCGCAATACACCATCGACACCCTGCGGGTGCTGCGGGCGCGCTTTCCGGGCGTGAAGTTCGTCTGGGTGATGGGCGCCGACAGCCTGGCGACCTTCCACCGCTGGCGCGGCTGGACCCAGATCATGCGCGAGGTCCCGGTGGCGGTGATTTCGCGGCCCTGGGCGGCGCTGAAGGCCCGCACCTCGCCCGCCGCCCGCCGTTTCGCCTTCGCCCGCTGGCCCGCCAGCGCCGCCGCCAAGCTGCCGGACGCCACCGCGCCGGCCTGGGTCTATCTGACCGGACCGCTGAATTTCGCGTCCTCTACCGCCATGCGGTCGAGGCAAAAAGGCTAAAAGCCAAGCTTTTCAGCGTTGCCCGAACGCCTCAAGCCGTTGGTCGAATCGACGCGGCCGCACCCTTTCTGGCGCGCCCCCTCACCTTTCCCGCAATTCCGTGCTATGGAGGTTATCCACAGCGACCCCATAAGGAGCATGACGCTGCGTAGCGACATCGCGCACAGTGCGCACGAGGGACCGGCCGGCGCCGAGTCCTCGATTGAAACGCCGGGCCTGAGTCCGGCCCTCGACATCAAGGCGCTGGAGCGCCTTATCCTGACCCGCCTGGACGACGACAAGGCGCAGGACATCGTCCACATCGACCTGACGGACAAGAGCTCGGTCGCCGACAGCCTGATCGTGGCGTCCGGCCGTTCGCACCGTCACGTCGGCGCTTTGGCCGATCACCTGCTGCGGGCGCTGAAGGAAAACGGCTACGGCAAGGCGCGGGTCGAAGGCCTGCCGCACTGCGACTGGGTGCTGATCGACGCCGGCGACGTCGTCATCCACCTGTTCCGCCCCGAGGTGCGCAGCTTCTACAACATCGAGAAGATCTGGGCGGTCGACGCCCCGCACCGCACCGCGGCGAACTGATCTCTTGTGCTCGGCCGCCGTCCTGAAAAGGTCGGCGGCCTTGAGCGCTCTTGAGACTTGGCGCGTGGCGGGCGCCGAAACCGCTCACACTTTCGGCTGCCACGCTTGCCCATGAAGATCACCATCCTCACCGTCGGGAAGCTGGGCCGCATGGTCGAGGCGCAGCTGGCGCTCGACTACGCCTCCCGCGCCACGGCGTCGGGCCGCGCCCTCGCGCTCGGGCCGGTCGAGATCCTCGAAGTCGAAGCCCGCAAGCCCGGCAAGGCCGCCGAGGCCGAGGTGCTGCGTCCGCACCTGGAAGGCGCCCACGTCATCGCCTGTGACGAGCACGGCAAGGTCCACAAGAGCCGCGTCTTCGCCGACCATCTCGCCAAGCTGCGCGACGACGGGACGCGCCGGGTCGTCTTCCTGATCGGCGGGGCCGACGGCCTGGATCCCTCGATCCTGTCCACTGCCCACGAGACCATGGCCTTCGGGCCCCAGACCTGGCCGCACGCCCTGGCCCGGGCGATGCTGGCCGAACAAATCTATCGCGCCGCCACCATCCTCTCGGGCTCGCCCTACCACCGCGATTGAGCATGATGGCCGAAAGTGGATGCCGGTTTTCGGCGGCCATCATGCTCAACTTTTTAAAATAGAGCCTGTTCATCCGAACAGGCTCTGGGGCACTAAGGCCGGGATGCTTCGCCGCCCCCCGCATCTGGTCATCGGCCTCGTCGTGGCCGCCCTCGCCGTTCCCACGGCCGTGGTCGGCTGGCAGCGCGCCGACCGGGCGATAGAGGCCCAGCGCGCCAAGGACCGTCAGACGGCCGCCGACACCCGCCGCGAGATCCAGGACCTGCGCGCCGAACTGGACCGCCTGGACCACGCCCGCCTCGCCGCCGGGACGGACGTCGGCGCCAAGCGCGCCCGGCTGGAGGCCCTGAACGCCCGCGAGCGCTCGATCCTGGCCGAGCTGGGCCGCAACCGGCAACGGCTGTCGCTGCTGCTGTCGGCCCTGCAGCTGTTCCGCCGCGATCCGCCGCCGGCCCTGCTGGTCTCGCCCGCCAACGCTCGCGACGCGGTGCGGGCGGCGATCCTGATCCGCGCCATGACGCCGGAGCTGCAGCACCGCGCCGACGCCTACGCCCGCCGGGCCACCGCCGTCGGGACCCTTCGCCGCGAGGCCGCCGCCGCCTCGGCCGAGCTGTTCACCGCCGAGAGCGTGGTGGCCGACCGCAAGGGCGAGATCGAGCGGCTGATCATCGAGAAGACCCAGCTGGAGCGCGCCTACGCCCACGAGGCCCTGGCCCAGGACAACGAGCTGCGCACCCTGGGCGCCTTGACCGACGGCCTGAACACGCACGGGGATGGCCGGGTCGAGCCGACCGGCCCGCTCGCTCTGCGCGCGCCGGCGGTCGGGGCCATCGTCCGCCGCTTCGGCCAGGAGATGCCGGCCGGCGGCCGGTCGCCCGGCCTGACCCTGCGCACCAGCAAGGGCCTGACGATCAACGCTCCCACGGCGGGGATCGTCGAATACGCCGGCGCCCTGAACGGCTGGGGCGCGGTGCTCATCTTGCGCTCACAGGGCGCCTATCACGTGGTCTTGGCCGGCCTGGATCAGATCACGGCCGCACCCGGACAATCTGTCGCGGCCGGCGCCCCCATCGGGAAGATGCCGGATCATGTATCTTCTGATCCGGAACTCTATCTCGAGGTCCGTGAGAATGGCGCGCCGGCGGACCCGGAACGCTGGCTCAAACAGGAGTCGCGGTAGACGACTTTTTCGGTAATGGTGGCCGTAATTATACCAACGGCCGCTGCTAGAGCCTGTCGGGTTCCGATGTTTCCATCTGAACCAACAGGCTCCAGATTCAAAGTTGGAGCGCGTCTAACGCGCTCTAGGGTTGGTCGGGGCTAAACACGGAATGCGGCGCCACGCGTCGCCAGGGAGCCTTCTGGGCCTTAATGCGCAAGTATCTGCTCATCGGAGTTTCGGCCTTTGTCCTCGGCGCGGGGGCCATGGCCTATGTCAGTCCCATCGCCCAGGCGAACAACGCCCCCAAGACCAAGACCTACAAGATGCTGGAGCTGTTCGGCGACGTGCTGGGCACGGTCGAGGACCAGTACGTCACCGAGGTCGACGACAAGAAGCTGATCGAGGCGGCGCTGGACGGCATGCTGACCAGTCTCGACCCGCACTCGGGCTACCTGTCGCCCGACAGCTACGAGGACATGCAGGACACCACCCGCGGTGAATATGGCGGCCTCGGCATCGAGGTCACCAGCGAAGACGGCGTGGTCAAGGTGATCTCGCCGATGGACGGCACCCCGGCCTCGCGCGCCGGCATCCAGGCGGGCGACTACATCACCGCCGTCAACGGCCAGAGCGTCCTGGGCCTGACCGTCACCGAAGCCGTCAAGCAGATGCGCGGCGCGGCCGGCGAGGCGGTCACCCTGACCATCGCCCGCGACAAGACCGATCCGTTCGACGTCAAGCTGGTCCGCGAGGTGATCAAGCCCAAGGCCGCCATCGCCCGCATGGAAGGCGACTTCGGCTATGTCCGCCTGCCCGGCTTCAACGAAAAGGCCACCGACGCCCTGGTCTCCTCGATCAACGAGCTGAAGACCAAGAACCCGCGGATGAAGGGCCTGATCCTCGACCTGCGCAACAATCCCGGCGGCCTGCTGGACCAGGCGGTCGGCGTGGCCGACGTGTTCCTGGACGGCGGCGAGGTGGTCAGCCAGCGCGGCCGCGACCCGCGCAACATCCAGCGCTACAACGCCCGCCCCGGCGACCTGCTGAACGGCATGAAGGTGGTCGTCCTGATCAATCAGGGTTCGGCCTCGGCGGCGGAAATCGTCGCCGGCGCCCTGCAGGACCGTCACCGCGCCGAACTGGTCGGTCTGACCAGCTTCGGCAAGGGGTCGGTCCAGACCGTGATCCCGCTGCGCGGCGGGGCTGACGGCGCCCTGAAGCTGACGACGGCGAAGTACTTCACGCCATCGGGCCGCTCGATCCAGAAGACCGGCATCGCCCCGGACCTCGAGGTCGCCCAGACCCGCGACCAGGCTCAGGACATCGCCAACCGCGTCTGGTTCAGCGAGGCCAGCTTCAAGAACGCTCTGAACGCCGACGAGGGCAAGACCCGCCAGGGCGTCCACACCCCGGCCGAGGCTCCGCCGACCGCCTTCGACGACAAGAAGGGCGACTTCCAGCTGCAGCGCGCCATCGCCGTGCTGAACGCCGGTTCGGTCGCCGCCACGCCGAAGATGCCCAAGCCGGCCGCGAAGATCGCCGAGGTCACCGCCAAGGCGGCCGCGGCGGCCAGCAAGACGCCGGTGACGGAAAACAAGTAGGGCGTCTCGCCCGACTGAAAATCAGCGCCGCTCCGGGAAACCGGGGCGGCGTTTTTCATGGCCGCAATTCTCTCCTGGCGGGCAGCGGTCGCCTCGCTATGGTCCCCGAACATCGTTCCGGGAGGTCGCATGTCGCTGTCCATTCTCGCCGCCCTCGCCCTGGCCGCGACCGCTCCCAAACCCTTTCTGCCCGGGATGGTCGACACCCCCGCCACCGAGGTCCGTCCCGCCTTCAGCCCCGACGGTCGCTGCATCCTGTGGGGGTCGATCACCACAAAGGACGATTGGAAGATCCTGCAAACCTGCCGCGAGGGCGCCCATGGGAGCGAGCCCTGGTCCAAGCCCGCGCCGGTGGCGTTCGACACACCCGCCAACGAGTTCGATCCAGCCTTTTCGCCGGACGGCCGCACCGTCTATTTCTTCTCCAACCGCCCCGGCGGCCTGGGCGGCGACGACCTGTGGGCCGTCGATCGCGATCCCAAGACCCTGGCCTTCGGGACACCGCGCAACCTGGGTCCACGCTTCAACACCGCCGGCGACGAATGGGCGCCCAGCCCCACCAACGACGGCAAGCTGATCTTCTCCTCGAACGGTCACGGCGGGGCCGGCGGCCAGGACCTGTTCGAGGGTGAGCTGGCCGGGGACGCGCCGGTCCGCGACCTGGGTCCGGGCGTCAACGGCCCCCAGGACGACTTCGACGCCGTCGTGCTGGCGGACGGCAAAAGCCTGGTCTTCGCCTCGGGCGACCTGAAGGCCGAGACCGGCCTGCTGCTGCACGTCGCCAAGCGTGGCGCGGACGGGGCGTTCACGGGCCGACAGGCCCTGGCCGCGCCGGTCAACTGCTCGGCCAAGATCAACAACGGGCCGGCGATCGATCCGCGCCGGCCCGAAGTGTTCTTCTATTCAGCCTATTGCCCGACCCTGGGCCCCGGCCGGATGGACATCTTCGAGGTCGCCGTTCCCGCCCGCTGAGGCGAGGGACAGGCCGTACTCGACGAAGGCCGTCTCACGGGTCCAACCAAGCCCTTCGTACAGCGCCTGGGCCGTCACATTGTCGACCCCGGTGACCAGCGACAGCCCGGCCGCGCCGACTCTGCGGGCGTAGGCGGTTGCCGCCTCGACCAAGGCCCGGCCCGCGCCGGTCCGCCGGTGGTCGGCTTCCACATAGAGGTCGTTGAGGACGAAGGTCCGCGAGGTCCCGATCGACGAGAAGCCGGGATAGAGCTGCACGAAGCCGATCGCCGTCTCGCCTTCGACCGCCAGGAACAGCACCGACTCTCCGTTCCGGAAGCGCTCGGCCAGGAATCGGCGGGCGCGTTCGGGGTCGGACGGCTTGCCATAGAACTGGCGATAGCGGTCGAACAGCGGGGCCACCCGGTCGAGGTCGGCCGGCAGGGCGCGATACACGATCATCCGGTCACCTTGCTGTAGCGCATGATCCAGTTGGTCTCCCAGGTCGCCCCGCCGTCCGGCGAGAAGGCCTGGTCCCACTGGGCCTCTGTCGGCGACAGCGCGCGGAACTGGCCGCGCACCTTGATCGGCCGTCCCTCGAAGGCGTCGTCGGACAGGAAGGTCCCCACGCCGTCCGCGAACCGGCCGATGCCGGGCTTGTCGATCGCGTGCGGATTGGCGGCGCTCAGATACCAGTCGGCCCAGGTGTCGGTCTTGGCGTCATAGGCGCGCAAGCCCAAGCCGGCGGTCGGGCCGATCTCGCGGCGGGCCAGGCTTTCGTTGAGGTTCACGACGCCGCCCAGCAAGCCCTGGCACCGGGTCGTGCCGTCGAATTCCTCCCAGTCGGTGTTCCCGGCCAATCGCTTGCGCAGCCGGCGGTGACGGACGGTCCATGACCCGAGGAAGAAGTCGAAGTCGTGGATCGAACCGCGCGCGCCAGTGACCGGCGCCTGGGCGGCGAAAGCCTCGCGAGCGCCCATCAGAGCCGACGGGGCCAAGGCGAGGCCCAGCAGGTCCCGCCGACAAACATCCAGGGTCATGCTCAATCGACCTTCTGGAAGTCGGTGTACCAATTGACCTCCCAGGTCTTGCCGCCGTCGGGCGAGAAGGCCTGCTCCCAATGGGCCGTGGTCGCGGTGATGCCCGACCAGGTGAACCG
>NZ_JBFUJD010000017.1:0-69720 GCF_056401555.1 Caulobacter sp. P4_E5 | reverse complement strand
CAATTTTTAGTATATATACCGTTTTCTGCAGGCGAGTTTTTCCGATCAAGCGTCCACCCGCAGCAGCCACAACATCTCTGATGGCAATTTCATGGTCGCTCATTCGTTCGCTTCCTTAATTACTTCGGCGATCAATTGCCTTGCTCTGTCATCCTCGCTCTCCACATAGAGGCGATACACGTGAAATGGCTTAAGAGCCGCAACCACGTCGGATACCTGAGCTAAATCGATCGGCCGGTCGCCCTCCAGGATATGAATGCGCTCGATGCCCTTTGGGGTCTCATAACCCTTTTGCTTGTAGGGATTCCGTTCAAACCGATCGATCAGGATTCGATTAACCAATGATTGATCGACCCGAATCTTTTCAGTCAAAATCCGCTTAAACCGCAAAATTCTCTGGTCGATATCCGAACCGGGATTAAGCCGTCCACCACTAAGCGCCGTACGAACATCAATCGCTTTGCACAGCTTTCGATAACGGAGCCTATTAGCTGATTCTGCTAAGGCAGGGTCTCGCGATTGCGAGAGTAGCGGCAACCGAAAGTAACGCGCGGCGCGAGCAACAGGGATGACGCACACGATAGCGGTCGCTAGAGCGAAAGCTAAAAGGCCGACCTACTGCTCGCTTGTTGGACTCCTGAGGCTCCATAGGCATTTTTATACCCTGCGCTTAGATGAGAACAATAGGTGAACATTTACCCCGGCGCAAGGCGATGGTGGGGATATGCGAGCTCGTCGCATCGCCTCCGTTACCTCAGAGACCGCCAGGTCCCATCCGCCCCTACATCTCTCGTAGGCAGCAGCGTGCCGGCCCGCCCTGCAATCGTCTCGCCGTGAGCTGAAAGCCTTTCCCCCTTCTCCGGAGAGAACGCCGCGCTACAAACGCGGGGAGCCAAGATGGAGACCGGCGTGCGGGGCTTCCTGAACCGATTGTTGGGCCGCCGGGCGCCGCCCGTGAAGGCCTGGGTCTGCGCGGTCTGTGGACAGGCTCACGACGATTTGCCCGCCGCCGCGTTTCCGGCGCCCCTCGTCTGGGACCAGGCCTCCGAGCAGGCGCGGGCCGACGACTTCGACCTCACCACCGACACCTGCATCTGGGAACATGAGCACTACTTCGTGCGCGCCTGCCTGGACCTGCCCTACGCGGACCGAGACGGCGCGTTCCAGTTCGGCGTCTGGACGACGCTGAGCCGCGACAACTTCTTCCGGTATCTCGAAACCTTCGACGACGGCGAGCGGGGCGCGCTGCCGCCGATGTTCGGCTGGTTCGCCAACCGCCTGCCCGGCTATCCCGAGACACTGAACCTGAAGTGCACCCTTCATCCCCGGTCCGAAGGCCTGCGCCCGCTGATCGAGCTGGAGACGACCGACCACCCGCTGTCGGTTCAGCAGCGGGAGGGCATTCCCTTCGCCGACGCCGTCGCCTACGTCCACGCGCACCTGGACCTCAAGACCCCATGATCCACCACCCCGCCACCGACGCCGAGATCCTCGCCACGTTCGAGGTCATGGCCCACCTGCGGCCGATGCTGGCCCGCGAGACCTATGTCGCGCGGATCCGCCAGCTGATGGCCTCCGACGGCTATCGGCTGACCGCCCTGTCCGAGGACGGGACCGTCAGGGCCCTGGCCGGGTGGCGGCTGCTGGACATGCTGTATTGCGGGCGGTTCCTGAGCGTCGACGACCTGGTCTCGGACCCGGACGCGCGCTCCCGGGGCCACGGCAAGGCGCTGCTGGACTGGCTGAAGGCCGAGGCCCGGCGCGCGGGCTGCGGGCATCTGGAGCTGATCTCCAACGTCGCCCGCGAGGGCGCCCACCGGTTCTATTTCCGCGAGGGGCTGGCGGTGGACGCCTTCCACTTCCGGGTGAAGCTCTAGGGCGCTCGGGCCCCTCGCCCTGGCGCCCGCGGAACATGCGGGCGCCTTCCATCGCGCGAGTTGACGAGAACGCTCCACCAAGACTAGAACATTTCATGAACAAGTCGCCTCCATTGCGAAAGCTGGGTCGGCGGATCCGGACGCTCCGGGAAGCGGCGGCGCTGACGCGCGCGCGGCTGACGGCGGCGGCGCTGACAGACGAGGAGACCCTGGCGGCGATCGAGGCGGGGCGGCGCGACCCCGACTACCTGACCCTGACGCGGCTGGCGCGGGCGCTGGGGGTGTCGGTGGGGGAGTTGCTGGCGGCGATGGATGAGGGGGAAGACTAAACCACCACAGGGGAAGCCAAAACACCCGTGTCATCCCGGAAGCCTCGCAGAGGCTGTCCGGGACCCAGGGGCCAAGCGCAATGCGGTGGCCCTGGGTCCCGGCTCTCCGCTTCGCTGCGGCCGGGATGACACTGGAAAGTGGTTTGGGAAAGGAGCTTGGCTGCCCCCTAGAGCCGCCCGACCAGCTCGGCCAGGCGGACGTCCAGGGCGCGGGCCAGCTGGAACAGGGTGGTGGCGCTGGGGTTGCGCTCGCCGCGCTCCAGCAGGCCGACATAGTTGCGATGCAGGCCCGCGAGCTCGGCCAGGGCTTCCTGGCTGAGGTTCCGCGCCTTGCGGCGAGCGCGGATTTCTCGCCCCAGGGCGGTCAGGTCGGGATCATCGGCCACGCGCGACCCTTGCCTTGGTCGCTCCGCGCATCTACACACCTTCAGTGTGTATTTTTCGCGCCGAGGTCGAGGGTTGCACGTATGGGTCGTCGAAATGGGAGTCGAAACGCTGCTCCGGACGTGACGAGCGTCCATCCGCCCATCCATCCGGTCGATCGCCACGTCGGCCAGGTGCTCCGCGCCCGCCGCCGGGCCCTGGGGCTGAGCCAGACCGCCGTGGCCGACCAGCTGGGGGTCAGCTTCCAGCAGCTGCAGAAGTACGAGCGCGGAACCAACCGGGTCAGCGCCTCGACCCTGCACGGCCTGTCGCTGGTGCTGGACCTGCCGGTGGCGCGGTTCTTCGACGGCCTGGCCGAGCCGGAGAACCCCAGCGACGCCCGCGGCCGCGACCTGGTGGCCGAACTGGTCGCCGCGCCCGAGGGCCCGGCCCTGGCCGAGGCCTTCCTGAACCTGCCGCCGGGGCAGATCCGCACGAAGCTGACGGCCCTGGCCCGGGCGATCGGGACGGGGCGGTAGGTTTCGCCTTCCTCCCCCTCTGGGGGAGGGGGACCGGCGAACGCCGGTAGAGGGGCCCTGGGCAGTGGCGAACGCAACACCGCTTCGCGGACCCCCTCCGTCTCGATGCGTATTCGCATCGAGCCACCTTCCCCTAATGGGGAGGAGAGATCATGCCGGCGCTTCAGCGTGGCGCGCGAACGCCGTGCGACTTGAGGAACACCTCCAGCTGGTCGGCGCGCATGCCCGTGAGGGCGTCGGCGCACACCGTGGCCTCGTAACCCCCCTGGCGCCCCCACAGCCGATCATCGACCAGGCGCTCGCAATCGGCGTCGCGGAAGGCGATCCAGAGGCGCTGAGCGGCGCGTGCGGTCTCCTTGTCGCCCGGGCCCAGTTGCGCCAGGAACGCCTTGTAGACGCGGTTCAGGCGGGCGTCGGCGCGATCGAAATCGTTGATCGCGCAAACCGACATGTCCCTCCCGGTCCGCGCCTTCTTCTCGCACGGGGAAGGCCCGACGAAGACGGCGCCGGGCGGCGGCTCTTGTGATGGATTGGCGTCCCGACCGAGCTCTTCGGCCCGGTCGATGGTGTGCTCCAGCAAGCACTTGCGGGCGTCCAGCGCGCCCCGCGCACCCCAGGTCGGGCTGGCATGGACGCGGCAATCGGCCTCCCGGAACGCGGTCCAGGCCCGTTGGGCCGCGCGCACCGGGTCCGTGGCGAAGGTCTGCTCCGGCGGCTCACGGTCCTTCTCGTACTGGGCCAGGTCTTTCAGGATGAAGGTGTAGTAGCGATCGACGGTGGCGTTCTGGCGTTGGATCTCCTGGTCCACGCAAGCGATCGCGCCGGCCTGGGTTTGCCCCGCCGGCGCGGCCAGGCAGCGCTCGTAGGCGGTGGGCGGACGCTTGGCCGTCCGAGCTTGCGCGGCCTGGACGGACGGCGCGACCATCAGAACGGCGGCCACGATGGCGAGGGAACGGATCACGGGAAAGCTCCACCTTGGAGCGCTACCCTAGCGTGCCCGACGCCGAACACCAGCGAACGTTGATCCCCGACGTCCTAGCGCCGCAAGCGACGCTCCAGCTCGTCGGCCCGCGTCTCGGTGGCCTGGGCCAGGCAGGTGTTGGCGTAGATCGCGGCCTGGCCGCTGCCGCCGTATCCACCCCGGCACTGGCCGTCGCGATCCTTGATCCATCGCTTCTGGGAGGCGCGGAGCGAGGCCTGCTGCGGCGGCTGCAGCGGGGCCAGGGCGGCCTTGTAGGCGCGGCCCAGCCGGGCGTCCTCGCGGTCGAGGACCCGGGTGACACAGCCTAGGCGCTTGGGATGGGAGCCGCCGCGCTTGTCGCAGCGGTCGAGCGCCGCGTTGGCTGACAGGGACTGGGGCCGGCGGGCTTGCGCCTCGACCGTCGGCGCGGCCAGCAGGACCACGAGGGTCGCGGCGGCGAGGGATCGGATCATTTTGGCCAGGCTCCAGCAGGGAGCGCGACCCTATCTGGTTCGACGCGGAACACCCAGTGAACCTTGTGCTCACGGGGTCTGGCGGAAACCTTCCAGGTCATCGGCGCGGCGCGCCGTGCGGTCCAGCCGGCAGCTGGCGGCCTCGACGCGGCTGATCGTGCCCCAGTCCTGGTCGTAGAGGCTGGCGCAGTCGGCGTCGCGGAAGGCGATCCAGGCGCGCTGGGCCTTTTGCAGGGCGGCCCTCTGGCGCGGCAGCTCCAGGCGCTTGAGGGCGCCCTTGTACGCGCGGTTCAGGCGGGCGTCCTGGGCCTGCCACTCGGTCCCGATGCAGTCGATCATGCCGGCCGTGCTCTGGCCCGACGGCGCGGCCAGGCACTTGGCGTAGGCTGGGGAGTACTTCGGCTCGGCCGCCTGGACCGGCGAAACGGCGGCGGCCAGCAGCACGGCGGCGACGATCAGGGACGTCCGAACCATCGCCGCGCTCCAGGCTACTGCAAGCCCGCGCGGCCGATGGCGTAGAAGCGTTCGGAGCGCTGCTTCTTCAGCTCGGCGGCGCTCATGGCGGCCATGGCCTTCAGCTCGTCCTCGACCGTGTCGCCGACGGCCTGGATCGCCGCGTCGGAGTCCGAATGGGCGCCGCCGGCCGGTTCCTCGATGATGCGATCGACGATGCCCAGCTTGATCAGGTCCTGGGCGGTGATGCGCATCTGGGTCGCCGCGTCCTTGGCCCGGGCCCCGTCGCGCCACAGGATCGAGGCCGCGCCTTCCGGCGAGATCACCGAATAGATCGAGTGCTCCAGGATCAGCACCTTGTTGGCGCCGGCCAGGGCGATCGCCCCGCCGGAGCCGCCCTCGCCGACGATGGTGGCGATCATCGGCACTTCCAGGGTCAGGCAGCGCTCGGTCGAGCGGGCGATGGCCTCGGCCTGGCCGCGCTCCTCGGCCCCCAGGCCCGGATAGGCGCCGGCGGTGTCGACGAAGGTCAGGACCGGCAGGCTGAAGCGCTCGGCCATGTCCATCAGGCGGACGGCCTTGCGATAGCCTTCCGGGCGGGCCATGCCGAAGTTGTGCTTCAGGCGCGTGGTGGTGTCGTGGCCCTTCTCGTGGCCCATGACCACGACCGGCTGGCCCCGGAAGCGGCCGAGGCCGCCGACGATGGCCTGGTCGTCGGCGAACTTGCGGTCGCCGCGCAGCTCGACGAACTCGTCGATCAACCCCGCGACATAATCGCGCAGGTGGGGCCGCTGGGGGTGCCGGGCGACCATGGTCTTCTGCCAGGCGTCGAGGTTGGCGTAGGCCTCCTTGCGGAGGTCTTGCGCCCTGTCACGAAGAGCCTGGATCTCGGCGTCGAACGCCCCCGGGCCAGCCGTCTCGGAGAGCCGCGACAGCTCCTCGATTTTGCTTTCCAGGTCAGCGATTGGGCGTTCGAAATCGAGATAATGGGCGGCCATGGACTCTTAAACGTCGCCGTTAATGAAAGGGTGCGAACCTAGTGGTGGAATCCGCCGAGGGAAAGAGGCGAGATTCCGGCGAGGAACCGCCCCGAATCCGACGTGTTTTATCCACAGGCTGAAACCCGAGGATCCCCAGGTGAGTCTCGAATCGAGACTCTCTCCTCTGGTGAATCGCGACATAGAGTCCTATGTTGTTTTTGTAGCAGGTCGCGGAAGCCGACTTGCGCCCCCGCGGGCCCCGGCATCGAATATGCGCGGCCCCGCCTGATGAGAGCGCACAGTTCCCATGCAGGTGTTCACCTTCTTCTGTGTCGAGGCCGACGGCTCGGTGCCACGCTTCGACGTTACGCCCTGCGCGGACGATCACGCCGCGCGCGTCCGCGCCTTCGAACTGCTCGACATGCACAACCGCTGCGACTTCGTCGAAGTGTGGCGCGGCTCGCACCGCGTGTTCGACGTCACCGCCCACCACGCGGTGGCCGCCTGATATTCTCCACGCGATGAATTATTGCGAGGCGAGCTGAGCGGCTGTAACCTCTGCTTCCGGATGGGGCCCAAAACGGGTCCCGCTTACCGGAAAGCCGCTCTCCCATGGACTCCGTCCTCGCAGCACCGGCAAGCCCTCCCCTGATTCCACCCGCGCCCAAGGTCCACGCCCGTCCGCTGGGCGGCTCGGCGCTCGGTGAGCTGCGCGTCGCCTGGGAGATGGGCCGCAGCCTGGTCGGCGCCTACAGCGAGGCCGACTTCGACAGCTTCGTCACACCGTATGTCTTCATGGGCCAGCCAGGCCTGGTGGTCAGCGAGCCCGCCGCCGCGCGCCGGATCCTCACCTCCCCCAACTATCTGCGTCCGATAAAGGCCAGCCGGCCGCTGAAGCCGCTGGTGGGCGAGGGCCTGCTGCTCAGCGAGGGCGAGATCTGGAAGCGCCAGCGCAAGAGCCTGGCCCCGGTCTTCACGCCTGCCGCGACGGGCGGCCTGCTGCCCCATTTCGTCGCCGCCGGCGAAGGCCTGGTCGAGACGCTGGCCGGCCAGGGCCGCGCCAACCTGGCCCAGGCTTTCCATCATGCCACCCTGGACGCTGTGCTGCGCGCCCTGTTCTCACGCCGGGCCGACGCGGAAGGCGCCCTGCTGGCCGACCTGGCCCGCCGCTACATGGAAGGCCCGGCCCACTTCAAGCTGTTCGACTTCATGGCCAAGGGGGCGGAAGACCTGACCTTCGCCGATGGCGACCGGCGGCGGCTGGGCAAGCGCTGGCTGACGGCGGTCGACGCGCTGGTCGCCGAACGACGGGCCCGCCCCAATCCGGGAGTCCTGGACATGTTGGACCGCCTTCTGGCGGCCCGTGACGAGGACGGCGCCCCCCTGCCCGACCAGGAGATCCGCGACCAGTGCAGCTCGATGCTGGCCGCCGGCTTCGAGACCACCTCGCGCCTGCTGTTCTGGGCCGCCTATCTGCTGGCCTTGGATCCAGAGACCCAGGACCGCGTCCGCGCCGAGGCCATCGCCTTCCCGGCCGAGCGCGTGACCGGCCTGGACGACCTGAAGGCCTGGCCGCTGCTGCGCTCGGTGCTGTTCGAGACCCTGCGGCTCTATCCGTCTGCGCCGATGATCGCCCGCCAGGCGCAGGGGCCCGATACGGTGCTGGGTTGCGACGTCGTTCCTGGCTGCATGGTCACCATCAGCCCCTGGCTGATCCATCGGCACCGCAAGCTGTGGGACGCTCCCACCGCCTTTCGACCCGACCGCTTCATCGACCAGCCGCATCCGTGGGGCCAGGAGGCCTTCATTCCGTTCGGCGCCGGTCCGCGCGTCTGCATCGGGGCGGGCTTCGCCCTGGCCGAGGCGCAGATCATCCTGGCCAGCCTGCTGGCTCGGTTCCGGATCACCATGGCCAGCGAGCGGCCGGTGCTGCCCAAGGCCTCGATCACCCTGGGGCCGGACCACGAGCCGGACTTCCAGCTGAGCCCGATCGTGCAAGCGCGGCCTTGAAACGGGTGCTACCAAGCGCCAGTTCACAGCTCCGATTCAAGAGATCCCGCCATGACCGAGACGCTCGCCACCCGCCCGTTCGCCACCGCCGACGACAGCGGCCACGGCGGCCTGCAGACCTTCGTCACGGCCGGCCCCTCGACCATCGTCGCCGACATCTCGGTGGCGCAAGGCGGCCTCGACCTGGGGCCCGATCCGCACGAGCTGGTCGCCGCCGGCCTGGCGGCCTGCACCAGCATGACCCTGCGGCTCTACGCCAACCAGAAGGGCTGGGACATCAGCGCCATGCACGTCGAGGTCTTCTCGCACTTCGACGCCGACCAGATCCCGCACGAGCGCTTCGAGCGGACGATCACCATCGAGGGCGACCTGACCGACGAGCAGCGCGAGCGCCTGTTCCAGATCGCCGAGAAGTGCCCGATCCACAAGCTGCTGACCGCCGGCGCGCGGGTGGTGACGACGGTGGGCGGGAACTGAGCTAGGCCTTCAACCTCGGCAGGCCCCCACCTGACCTCGCTACGCGAGGTCGTCCGCCCCCGGAGGGGGCAGAAGGATCCTTCTTCCCCCTCCGGGGGAGGAGCGCCGAAGGCGCGGAGGGGGCAAGTGATCTAAAACCCGTACAGCGCCCTATACTCCGCATCCTTCGCCGCGATCTGCCGCGCGCAGTCGACCATCACCTTGGCCTGTTTCCAGGTCGCGTCGTCCTGCATCTTGCCGTCGATCATCGCCACCCCCGTGCCGTCGGGCATGGCGTCCAGGATCTTACGGGCGAAGGCCACCTCGTCCGGGGCGGGGCTGAACACCGTCTTGGCGATGGCGATCTGGCTGGGATGCAGGCTCCAGGCCCCGGCGCAGCCCATCAGGAAGGCGTTGCGGAACTGCTGCTCGCAGGCGACCGGATCGTCGATCGCGCCGAACGGGCCGTAGAAGGGCTTGATGCCGTGGGCGGCGCAGGCGTCGACCATCTTGGCGAAGGTGTAGTGCCAGAGGTCCTGCTGCACCGAAGCCCGCGCGGACCCGTCCGCGTGCGGATCCTCGATGACGCGATAGCCGGGGTGCCCGCCGCCGACCCGGGTGGTCTTCATGGCGCGGCTGGCGGCGAGGTCGGCCGGACCAAGCGAGATCCCCTGCATCCGCGGGCTGGCGCCGGCGATCGCCTCGACGTTCATCACCCCCTCGGCCGTCTCGAGGATGGCGTGCAGCAGGATCGGCCGGGTGACCCCATGCTTGGCCTCCAGCGAGGCCAGCAACTGGTCCATGTAGAAGATGTCCCACGGCCCCTCGACCTTGGGCACCATGATCACGTCGACCTTGTCGCCGGCCTTCTCGACGATGGTGGCGACCTCATCCAGGTGCCAGGGCGAGTTCAGGCAGTTAATGCGCGCCCAGAAGCCAACGCCCAGCGCCTTGAAATCCACCTCGCGCGACATCGCCACCAGGCCGGCCAGGGCCGCACCCTTGGCGTCGGCGGGGATGGCGTCTTCCAGATTGGCCAGGATCACGTCGACGGTCGGGGCGATCTCGGCGACCTTGGCGCGGACCTTCTCCAGGTGCGGCGGCACGAAGTGGATCATCCGCTCCACGCGGGCGGGCGGCTCGCGCCAGGGCGTCGGCGCGCCGATGGCCAAGGGTTTGAAAAAGCCGCGCGGCGTCTTCATCGATCACTCCCCGAATGGTTCTTATTTCGCAATTGCGAGAACCATGCGGCGGCGCGGCATGGACGTCAAGCGGCCCAGGTTATCAGCGTTCAGTCTTGTCCGGCGCGGCGGGCGGAGGCGGCTTGGGCAACTCTTCCGGATCCTCGCGCTCGAGGTCGGCGGCGGCGTCGTTGCTGGAGCCGGCCTTGATCGCCTTGGCCTTGCGGCGGCGGGCGGCGGGTTCCAGCTTGAGGCTGGTCAGGGCGTCCTCGCCTTCCTCGCCGAACAGGCCGCGGACGCGGATGTCGCGCTGCGGATAGGGGATCTCGATCCCCGCCCCGCGCAGGGCGTCGTCGATCAGCCAGGTATAGGCCGCGAAGATCGCCGCCGGGCGGCGCACCGCCTCGACGGTCGGCCAGACGATCAGCTCGAACTTCAGCGCGCTCTCGCCATAGCCGACCAGCCAGACCTGAGCCCGGCGGATGGCGTCGTCGGGCGAGGTGAACGGCGCGGCCTTAGCGGCCTTTAGCACCGCCTCGCGCACCTTGTCCTTGTCGGCCCCGAAGGCGGTGACGAACGGCACCCGGAAGCGGCGGTTGGTGTTGCGCAGGGTCCAGTTGATCACCTGGTCGTTCACCAGCACCGAGTTGGGCACGACGATGTCGGTGCTGTCGTTGGTGCGGATGCGGGTGGCGCGCGGGCCGATCTCGTGGACCACGCCCCGGCCGCCGTTGGGCAGCTCGACGAAGTCGCCGACCGCCACCAACCGCTCGAACACCAGGCTGACCCCCGACGCGAAGTCCTTGATGATGCCCTGCAGGCCCAGGCCGACGCCGACGCCCAGAGCGCCCGCGAACACGGTCAGCGAGGTCAGGTCGACGCCCATGGTCGACAGGCCCGCCACCACCCCGATCGTCACCAGGCCGTAGGTGGCGACCTTCTCGACGATGTACAGCGAGGCGGCGTTGCCGGCCGCCCGCTCGCGCAGCTTGCGCAAGCCCGCCGAGGTCAGGCGCGCGGCGACGATCGCCACCACGACGATCAGCACTCCCGCCGCCAGCCCGCCGACGGTCACCGACGCCTTGCCCAGCTTCAGGAGTTCAAAGGAATCGAGCGTGCGGAGCGGGTTGCCGGCCATGAAGCGGAGTTTGGGGGGATTGGGGGTTGAGGATCAAGGGCGCGCCGCTATCTGCATCCAGGACATCCACGCCCAGGAAGGCCCACGCATGACGCCGTCGCCCGGAACCGAACCCGCCGACACGTCCGCGATCCGCATCGGCGTCCTGGCGCCGCTCACGCCGCCGGGCTGGGTGGAGGCGGGCCAACACCTCCTGGCTGGACTCGAACTGGCCGTCCGCGAGGTCAATGAGGCGGGCGGGATCGACGGCAGGCCCCTGGAACTGCTGGTCCGGGACACCGCCGCTGATCCGCGGAAGGCAGAGACGGCCGTGGACGAGCTGGCCGGCTTGGACGTCGTCGCCCTGGCCGGGGAGTATCACAGCGTCGTCGCCCGCGCCGTCGCCGCCCGGGCTGACGCCCTGCGCGTGCCGTTCCTCTGCTCGTCGGCGGTCATCGACGCGCTGGTCGACCAGCCCACGGACTGGGTCGCGCGCCTTCCTCCGCCCCAGTCGCTGGGTTGGCGGATCTACGCGGAGTTCCTCCTCGGCGCGGGTCACAAGCGAATCGCGGCGGCCACGGCGCCCAGCGTCTACTGGGCCTCGGGCGTTCGCATCCTGCGGGACCGCCTCACGCCGAACGGTGGAGAGGTCATCGAACTGGACACYCGCGCGCTTGATCCGGCGGCGCTCTGCGACGCCCTCGCCGACAGCGGCGCGAGCGCCCTGCTGCTTCTGGTCGGCCACCCGGAGCCCGCGGTCTCGATCGTCAGGGCTGTCCGCCGCGATCCTCGCCTCGCCGAAATCCTGATCGGCGCGCCCGCCGGACAGCCCGAGCTGGCCGAGTGGGTGGCGTTACTGGGCGACGACGGCGCCGGGGTCCCGTTCCTGCGCTATCTCCCCGAGCGCCTCGGGCCATCTGGCCGGCGGGTCGAGACGGCCCTGCGCGCGCGGTTGGCGGCGCCGTCTTTCGTCGCCTTCGAGGGCTACGACACGATCGCCGTCCTCGCGCGGATCCTGCGAACCCATGGTCCGGACCGGGCCCGCATCGCCGCCGCCTGGCCGACGGTCGAGGTCGAAGGCGTCAGAGGGCCGATCCGGTTCTCACGGCCGCCGGGCGTCGACGTCTGGCAATGGACCTGGCCTCCGGTTCAGGTCGCCGACCGTGATCCGGCGGAACCGGACCGCTTCCGCGTCCTTCACGTGGGCGATCACCGCACGTAGTTCACCGCGATCGCCGGCGTCACCGACGCCGTCACGTTGCGACCCGCCGGCACGATCCGCGCGCCGACGATCACGCCGACCTGGCTGTTGAAGTTGTACTCCACCGCCGGAGCCAGGATCAGCGCCTTGCTGACCGGGTAGCGCCGCTCGAAGCCGCTGCCGCCCAGCACGCCCGTCACCTTGGTGGAGTCATCGCGCTGCCAGGCCAGGTCCATGGCGGCCACCCAGTTGCGGGTGATGCTGTATTCGAAGGCCAGATTGACCAGGAAGCTGTCGCCCGGCTGGGCCTTGCCCGTGAAGCCCGTCGGCGTGCCGTAGACGCTGGCGCCCCTGAGTTTGGCGTTGTCGGAGCGGGTGTACTGGACGTTCAGCCGCGTGCGCAGGATCCGGCCGTTCGGGGTCCAGAAATAGTACTGCGAATTGACGCCAAGCGTCGTGGCCCAGGCCCCGCTGCCGAAGCCGTCGTTGGGGCGATCGTCCAGGCCGTCGTGGCGGCCGATCGGCAGATTTTCCTGCAGCATCACCGAGATGGTCGGGACGTGGCCGCCAGGCTTGTACTGGGTCAGGCGGTACTGGGCCTGGGCGGTCAGGTCGCCGATGCCCAGCCCCTGGCTCCAGCGCCCGCCGGCCCGGCGATAGCCCAGATGCGGGATGAAGCCGGCCGTCAGCGTGTCGGTGACGCCGTACAGCATGTAGGCCGACGAGCCGATGTTGTCGGCGTCCGGGGCGCTGTGGCGCTTGCCGTCGGCGTCGAAGCTTCCGTACGGCTTGGCGTCGTACAGATAGGGCTCGAACAGGATGTGGCCCTTGGGCAGGGTCCCGGCGCCCGAAGCCAGCAGCGGCCCGGTCCACCACGCCTCGTCCAGACCCTGGCGTTGGGGCTGGGGTGCTTCAGGGTTGGCGAGCGCCGGAACGGCCAAGGCCGAGAGGGCGGCCGCGATCAAGGCGGCGCGGCGAATGTTCGAGTTCATGGATCCTCCCGGGGTGGCGTCGTTGCGCCTACGCCGCATCCGGCCGCGTCGCCGCCCGAAACTTGCGGATCAGCGGCCGGATTCTGTCAGCAGCGTGCAGTTGGGAGGCTGGAGGTCCCCGCGACAGGCGCCAGTCCCGGGAATTTCAGGGGCGCCAATCGGGGGAATCGAATGGAAGCGATCAAAACCCCTCTCCCCTTGCGGGAGAGGGTGGCCCGAAGGGTCGGGTGAGGGGTCGAAAACCGGATCCGCCGCGACAGCGGATAGGCTGGGCGCCAAGCCGACAGGACTATCGCCCCCTCATCCGTCAGCTTCGCTGACACCTTCTTCCGCAAGGGGAGAAGGTGAATTCTATCGCCCGACCATCGCCAGGCCGGCCTCGCTGTAGCGTTCGCCCTCGATGGCCGTTTCCGGCACGGCGGCGGCGATGCGCGACAGTTCCTCGGGCGACAGGGTCACCTCGACGGCGCCGACGTTCTCCTCCAGCCGGTGGATCTTGGTGGTGCCGGGGATCGGAGCGATGTCCGCGCTCTGGTTCAGCAGCCAGCCCAGGGCCAGTTGGGCCGGGGTGATGCCCTTCTCGCCGGCGATCTCAACGAGGGCGTCGACCAGGCTGAGGTTCTTGGTCAGGGCCTCGCCCTGGAAGCGCGGCAGGCCGCGGCGGAAGTCGTTGTCGGCCAGGGTCTCGGGCCGCACCGCCCCGGTCAGGAAGCCCCGGCCCAGCGGGCTGTAGGGCACCAGGCCGATCCCGAGCTCGCGCAGGGTCGGCAGGATCTCAGCCTCCAGGTCGCGGAACCACAGCGAATATTCGCTCTGCAGGGCGGCGACCGGCTGGACGGCGTGGGCCTTGCGGATGGTGCCAGCGCCGGCCTCCGACAGGCCGAAATGCTTGACCTTGCCCTCGGCGATCAGGTCCTTGACCGTCCCGGCCACGTCCTCGATCGGCACGTTCGGGTCGACGCGGTGCTGGTAGAACAGGTCGATGACCTCGACGCCCAGGCGCTTCAGCGACGCCTCGGCGACCTCGCGGATGTGCGCAGGCCGGCTGTTGACGCCGCGCATACGGCTATAGCCCTGGCCGTCGCTGGCCGGACCGATGTCGAAGCCGAACTTGGTGGCGATCACCACCTGGTCGCGGAAGGGCTTCAGGCCCTCGCCGACCAGTTCCTCGTTCAGGAACGGGCCATAGATCTCGGCGGTGTCGAAGAAGGTCACGCCCAGCTCGATCGCCCGGGCCAACACCTTGAACGCGTCGGCCTTTTCCAGGGCCGTGCCATAGACTTGGTTCATGCCCATGCAGCCGAGACCGATGGCCGAGACTTCGAGGCCGTCGCCGAGTGTGCGCGTCTTCATGGGGAGCTCCTTGATGCGGATTGGGCGCGGCGACCCTGCCGCCGGCCGTTCAAAGATGGGTTCGCGGCCGCGCGGGATAAGGCCAGAATTTTCACTGCTCTGATGAGCTGAATTCAACAGTCGTTTTTCGTTTGCGCAATTTTACCCTGGTTGTCGGAACGGCGTTCGGTCCACCGTCCTTGGGTCGAAGGCCGCGTTGGCCGCAATGGAGAACACCCATGCCCAAGATCACCCCGTTCCTGTGGTTCGACAATCAGGCCGAGGAAGCCGCCAACTTCTACGCCTCGGTCTTCCCGAATTCGAAGGTCAATACGGTCGCCTACTATCCCGGCGAAGCCCCCGGCGGCGGCAAGCCCGGCAAGGTGATGACCGTCGAGTTCGAGCTGGACGGCCAGAAGGTCGTCGCCCTGAACGCCGGCCCGACGTTCAAGCTGGACGAGGCCTTCTCGTTCGTCATCGACTGCGATGGCCAGGACGAGGTCGACCACTATTGGAACAGCCTCACCGCCGACGGCGGCCAGGAATCCCAGTGCGGCTGGCTGAAGGACAGGTTCGGCCTCTCCTGGCAGGTCACGCCCCGCCAGTTGATCGAGGCGACCACCAGCCCCGACCGCGAAGCCGCCGGCCGCGCCTTCCAGGCGATGATGGGGATGCAGAAGATCGACGTCGCCAAGATCCAGGCGGCGTTCGCGGGGAAGTAGGAGACTTCTCTCCTCCCCATTAGGGGGAGGTGGCGCGGCGCGAATACGCGCCGTGACGGAGGGGGTCCGCGAAGCGGTCGTGCGCGGGCCAACTCACAGGGCCCCTCCACCGCCGTTCGGCGGTCCCCCTCCCCCAGAGGGGGAGGAGAAAGGACGCTCCCGCCCCTAGGCCTTCTTCACGAACTCGGTCCGCAGGACCAGGCCCTTGACCTTGTCGACATTGGCCTCGATCTCGTCGGGGTCGCCGGTCAGGCGGATCTTCTTGACCACCGTGCCGCGTTTGAGCGTGACGCCGCCCGAGCCCTTGACCTTGAGGTCCTTGATCAGGGTGACGGTGTCGCCGTCGGCCAGCAGGGTTCCGTTGGAGTCGCGGGTTTCTTCGGACATGAGGGGCTTTCGTGATTGGGCCAGCCGCTCGGCAAGCCCTTAAGCTTTGTAGGGCTTTTCCTAAGCATTTCCCGCCGCCCGTCAATGCGATGTCGTTCACGCGCCGGAGGCCAGGCCCTAGCCCTTCTTGCGACCCCCGCCTTGTCTTCCAAGCGGGTGCTTGGTCTGGACCACGTGGGCCAGGTGTTCTCCGGCCACGTGGGTGTAGATCTGGGTGGTGGCGATATCGGCGTGGCCCAGCAGGGTCTGGATGACCCGGAGGTCGGCGCCGCCTTCCAGCAGATGGGTGGCGAAGGCGTGGCGCAGGACGTGCGGGCTGACCTTCTGGCGGTCGATGCCGGCGGCGATGGCGGCGTCCTCCAGCAGCTGGCCGACCCGGCGGGCGGTCAGGCGGCCGGCGGCGCTCCGCGACGGGAACAGCCACGGGCTGTCTTTCTGCCCCTTGGGGAAGAACTTCGGCCGCTCGACCAGATAGGCCTTCACCGCCGTGCGGGCCGCGTCGTTCAGCGGGGCCAGCCGCTCCTTGCCGCCCTTGCCCTTGACGATCAGGAAGGACGGGTCGCGGGCCAAGGCCGACAGTGGCAGGGCCAGCAGCTCGGAGATCCGCAGCCCCGAGGCGTAGATCAGCTCGATGATGCAGGACAGGCGCAGGCCTTGCGCCCCGTCCTTAGCCGTGGCGGCGGCCAGCAGGCGCTCGATCTCCTCGCGCTCCAGCACCTTGGGCAGCGGGCGGCCGGCCTTGGGCGCGGCGACGCGGCGGGACGGGTCGTCCTGGCGCCAGCCCTCGCCCAGCACGAAGCGGTAGAACTGGCGCACGGCCGAGCGGCGGCGGGCGGCGGTGGCGGGCGACAGGCCGCGCGCGCCGAGCTCCTGGAAATAGGCCTCGACGGTTTCGGCGTCGGCGTCGTCCAGGTCATGGCCCGAGCGGCCCAGGAAGCCGCGGGCGTCCTCCAKGTCCTTGCCGTAGGCGGTCAAGGTGTTGCGGGCCGCCGCACGCTCAACGGCCATCATCTCGAGGAAGGCCTCGACCCAGCCTGGCCCCTTACCGCTCATTTCACGAAGGCGAGCGACAGCAGCCCCTCGACGACGATGGCCCGGGCGTCGGCGGCCAGGCCGGCGCGGTTCAGGGACCGGGCGATGTGGGCGCGGTCGACGGGCAGCGGACCGGTCGCGCCGGCGTCGACGGCGATCGACAGGGCCAACAGCCCGGCCTCGCCCTTGCGCTTGGCGGCGCCGGCGTCCTCGACCAGCAGGGTCCGCGCGGCCGAGGCGGCCGGCTTGCCGAGGTCGAACGTGGCGAACTGGGCGCGGGCGTCGGCGTCCAGCGTCCCGCCCAGGCTGGCCAAGAGCACGGCGGCGGCCTGGGCCGGCGACTTGCTCCCACCCGAAGCGCCGCGCGCCACCAGGTTGCCCAGCACCTGGTTGTCGATCTTGCCGGAGGCGGCGGCGATCAGGGCGTCGAGAATGGCCAGGTCCGCGGCGCCAGCCCCCGGGATGCTGTCCTGCACCAGATGGCTCCGGATCGTCTGGGCGCTGGCGACGTCGCCGGCGGCCAGGGCGGCGCGGGCCATCAGGATCGGATCCTGCAGCGGCGCGCCGGCGGCGGCCAGGGCGGCGATCGAGGCGGCCGAGGCCTGGGCGGCCTCGACGAAGGTCGGCAGCGTCTTGGCCTGGCGCAGGAAGGCGAGGTCGGAGGCCTCGGCGGCGGTCAGGTCCGCGCCGGGGGCCATGCCGGCCAAGTCGCCGCCACGCGGCTTGATCAGCGGCTTCAGGGCCGGCGAAGCCGAAGCGACGGCGGCGGCCGACTGGATGTCCAGGTTCAGGCGGCGCGACAGGGCGTAGTTGACGCCGTTCTTCAGGCTGGCCGCCCCCGGCGCCGTGCTGGCCAGGGCCGCGCCCATCAGCCGGGCGTAGTCCACATCCTTGGTCTGTTGCTGGGCCAGTTGGAAGGTCAGCTGGGCGGCGTCGGCCTGGCCGGCCTTCAGCTGGCAGAAGGCCCGCAGCCGCAGCCAGTAGGCCGCGCCGCGATCGACGGTCAGGGCCTCCTGGACGCGGCAGGCCTTGTCGTCGTCGCCCGTGATCAGGGCCGCTTCGGCCGAGGCCATCGATAGCGCCGCGCTGCCGGACGCGCCTTGCGCCCGATCGAGGATGGCGTTGGCGCCCTTGGCCTCGCCCAGGGCGATCAAGGCCAGGCCCCGCTGCGCGCCCATCTCGACATTGTCGCCCACGCCCGCCGGGCCGTTGGCGCCGGTCGACAGCATGCGCCGCGCCAGGGCGGCGAAGGCCGGCGACAGCGGCTTGGAACCGGCCAACTTGGGCAGCACGTCGCGCATGATGTCGGGCGCGGTGTCCTTCCACAGGTCCGCGCCAATGCCGGTGTCGGCCACCGGGCCGGAGAAGTAGTCGGGGGCGGCCAGGCTCTTGACCTTGACCTCCTCCTGCGCGGCGGCGAAAGCCGGGGTGAGCAGGACGAGCGCGAGCGCGAGCGCGTGCGAAGAACGCATCGAAGGGACCATGGACCGGTTATGACGCATCACGAGAGTCTCGCAAACTTGGCGGTTTGGCCAAGCCTCGTGTAAACCCGCGACCGCATCATGACCGAGCCCGACGAAACCCCTGACGCCGTCCCGTCTCTCTCCCCTGGCCTGCGGGAGGACCTCGCGCCGCTGCGCGAGAAGACCATCGTACTGGTGGGATTGATGGGCGTGGGCAAGTCGAGCGTCGGCCGGCGTCTCGCGGGCGTGCTGGAGCTGCCGTTCCGCGACGCCGACAACGAGGTCGAGGCCGCCGCCGGCCGTTCGATCTCCGAGATCTTCGCCGAGCTGGGCGAGGCCGCCTTCCGCGACGGCGAGCGCCGGGTGATCGGCCGCCTGCTGGACGAGCCGCCGCACGTGCTGGCCACCGGCGGCGGGGCCTTCGTCAATCCCGAGACCCGGGCCCTGATCAACGAGAAGGCCCTCTCGGTCTGGCTGAAGGCCGACATCGAACTGCTGGCCCGCCGCGTCTCGCGCAAGGACAACCGGCCGCTGGTGCGGGGCAAGGACCCGATCCAGGTGTTGACCGAGCTGGCCAAGGTCCGCAATCCCGCCTACGCGGAAGCTCAAGTGCATGTCGAGACCGGCGACACGCCGCACGGGGTGGCGGTCGACGCCATCCTGACGGCGCTGCGCGCCAGCCGTACCTCGTAAGGAGTATCCCCATGATCCGCACCGTCCCCGTGGGCCTGGGCGATCGCGCCTATGACGTGGTCATCGGCCCCGGCCTGATCGACAAGGCCGGCGAGCGGGTGGCTCCAATTCTTGGCAAGAGTGGGTTGGGTAAGCGCAAGCGCGTGGCCATCGTCACCGACGCCAATGTCGGCGAGCACCACGGCGAGCGGCTGTCGGTGTCGCTGGAGCGGGCCGGGATCGCCGTTGACGTGATCACCATCCCACCGGGCGAGGAGAGCAAGAGCTTCGAGGGCCTGGCCGACCTGTCCGACCGCCTGCTGAGCCTGGGACTGGAGCGCGGCGACCAGATCGTGGCGTTCGGCGGCGGCGTGGTCGGCGACCTCGCCGGCTTCGCGGCGGCGATCTACAAGCGCGGCATCGACTTCGTGCAGGTGCCGACCACCTTGCTGGCCCAGGTCGACAGCTCGGTGGGCGGCAAGACCGCCATCGATACCCCGCGCGGCAAGAACCTGATCGGCGCCTTCCACCAGCCGCGCCTCGTTTTGGCCGACCTGGACGTGCTGTGCACCCTGCCCGCGCGCGAACTGGCCTGCGGCTATGCCGAGATCATCAAGTACGGCCTGCTGGGCGACTTCGCCTTCTTCGAATGGCTGGAAAAGAACGTCCACGCCGTGCTGGAGCGCGACGTCGACGCCCTGGCCCGCGCCGTCGGCCGATCGGTCGAGATGAAGGCCGAGATCGTCGAGGAAGACGAGAAGGAGGCGGGCCGCCGCGCTCTGCTCAACCTCGGCCACACCTTCGGCCACGCGATCGAGGCCGAGATGGGCTTCGGCGATGCGCTGAAGCACGGCGAGGCGGTGGGCGTGGGCATGGCCCAGGCGTTCCGCTTCTCGGCCAAGCAGGGCCTGTGCCCCAGCCAGGACGCCATCCGCGCCACCGCCGCCATCAAGGCCGCCGGCCTGCCGACCCGCCTGAGCGATGTCCGCGCCGAGCCGTTCAACGCCGACGCCCTGGTCGCCCACTGCGGCCAGGACAAGAAGGCCGAGGGCGGCAAGCTCACCTTCGTCCTGGTGCGCGGCATCGGCGACGCGTTCGTCGCCAAGGACGTGGACCGGGAGGCGCTGAAGGCGTTCCTGGTGGAAGAGGGCGCGGTCTAGATTTCCTTCTCCCCTTGCGGGAGAAGGGTTTTTTCTCAACCGCGCTTTCGCCCCTTCAGCATCAGCGCCACCCCGGCGACGAGGAAGTAGAACGCCCCAAACCCCGCATAGGGCGCGATCGCCAGGACCGTCGGCAAGGACGGTCCCGCGCCGAGCGACTGGGCGATGAAGACCCCGCCGGCCAGCGCCGACTGGGCGCCGCTCAGCACCATCGGCCACTGGCCGCCCACGGCGCGCCAGCGGCGAATCCCGGCGGCCAGCTGCAGCAGGCCCGCGAAGCCGGCCCAGACCCCGAACACGGTCAGGACGCGGCGCGGGTCGGCCTGCAGCGCGAACAGCACCGCCAGAGCGACCAGGAGGCTGATGACCACGTTGAAGGTCTGCGGCCCGTTGGCCTTGAAGCCGCCGTTGGCGCGGGCGTCCAGCGCGTTGGCCAGGGCGTCCCAGGCCGGATAGGCGACCAGCAGCATGCCGGCGGCGATCGGATTGGTCGCCCCGACCGTGACAGCGGCGGCGATCCAGGCGACCGACACACCGGCCCGCAGGAAATAGTAGCGCTTGAGACCCTCGCGCCGGGCGTCGTCGACCTGGGCCATGATGGCCTCCTTGATGCTGAATGTTTCATGCCGAGACATTATATGTCGTGACATATTTATGCTCTAGCGCCCACCCGGCGGCGAGTCCAGCCGATATTTGTCACGACATATATTTCTGTGGCAGGAAACGCCGACGATCCGGGAGTTCGCCATGTCCGACTACATCCCCACGCTCGACGAGCAGCTGTGCTTCTCGCTCTACGGAGCCAGTCTGGCGATCAATCGCGCCTACAAGCCGCTGCTGGACGCGCTGGAGATCACCTATCCGCAATACCTGGTGCTGAGCGCCCTGTGGGAAACCGACGGCTTGAGCGTCGGCGCGATCGCCGAACGGCTAGGGCTCGACTCCAGCAACGTGACGCCGCTGGTCAAGCGGATGGAGGGCTCGGGCCTGGTCTCGCGGGTCCGCAACCCGGCCGACGAGCGCCAGGTGGTCGTCAGCCTGACCGAGCGAGGACGCGGCATGCGCCAGCGCAGCGCGTGCCTGGGCCAGACCCTGTTCGACGCCGCCGGCTTCAGCGTCGAGCGGCTGATCCGGCTGAACAAGGACGTTCAGGCCTTCCGGGATTCCGTCGCGCGCTTTGTCAGCGAGCAGCCCAGGCAGTAAGGACAGGCGCGATCTCCGCACGTTGAGGACAACCCGATGCTCGCCGCCCTGCTCGGCCTCGCGCCCATCGTCATTGCGCTCTTGACCCTGTCGGCGATCTTCTCGGCCGCCGAGACGGCGCTGACCAAGGCCAGCCGCGCGCGGATGCACCAGCTGGAACGCGAGGGCGACGGCCCGGCGCGGCGGGTCAACAAGCTGCTGTCGAACCAGGAGACGATGATCGGGGCGGTGCTGCTGGGCAACAACCTGATCAACATCCTGGCCTCGGCCCTGGCGACCCAGGTGCTGACCACCCTGATCCCCGGCCCGTGGGGCGTGGCCGTCGCCACCGCCGCCATGACCGTGCTGGTTCTGGTCTTCGCCGAGGTGCTGCCCAAGACCGTGGCCATCGTCCGCTCCGACGACGTGGCCCGCGCCCTGTCGGGTCCGACCCTGTTCATCGTCAGCCTGTTCGGCCCGGTGATTTACGTGATCCAGTGGATCGTCCGCCGGGCCCTGCGGATCTTCGGCGTCAAGCTGGACATGGCCGTCGACGTGCTGGCCGCCCACGAGGAGATCCGCGGCGCGGTCGACTATCACCACGCCGAGGGCCTGGTCGAGAGCGGCGACCGGCGGATGCTGGGCGGAGTGCTGGACCTGTCGGACATGGACGTCTCCGAGATCATGGTCCACCGCAAGTCGATGGTGCTGCTGAACGCCGACCTGCCGCCGCGTGAGCTGGTCGACGAGGTGTTGGAGGCCCAGCACACCCGTATCCCGCTCTATCGCGACGAGCCCGACAACATCGTCGGCGTACTGCACGCCCGCGACCTGCTGAAGGCCCTGGCCCAGGCCAAGGATGGGGTCGAGGGCCTGGACATCGCCGCCATCGTGCGCGAGCCGTGGTTCATCCCCGACACCACCAACCTCAAGGACCAGCTCAACGCCTTCCTGAAGCGCAAGAACCACTTCGCGCTGGTGGTCGACGAGTATGGCGCGCTGCAAGGCCTGGTGACGCTGGAGGACATCCTCGAGGAGATCGTCGGCGAGATCGACGACGAGCACGACACCAGCGTCGAGGGCGTGCGCCGGCAGGCCGACGGCTCGGTCAATGTCGACGGCCACGTCACCGTCCGCGACCTCAACCGCGCCATGGACTGGCGGCTGCCGGAGGGCGAGGCGGTGACCATCGCCGGCCTGGTCATCCACGAAGCCCAGATGATCCCCGAACCCGGCCAGACCTTCATCTTCCACCGCCACCGCTTTCAGGTGTTCCGCCGGCAGAGGAACCAGATCACCGCTCTGCGGATCAGTGCGCCGCTGGACGACGGCGCCGAACCCTAAAACGGGTAGGGCCGGGCTGGTTCAAGCCCACCTTGTGGGAACCAGATCGCGAAAGCCGCGTTCTGCGCCTTTGCTGGCCTTTGGGGGGCCAAATGGGGGCGGCCAGGTTGGAGGGGCGCGTTGGCCAGGTTGGCTGAGACCGAGTTTCCCGGTGATGCGGAAGCCGACGACGGTGCGCGTCTGGCCCGGCTCGAGGCCGCCCTGGCCGAGGAAATCCGCAAGTCCGACGCCTTGGCGCGGGTGACCGAGGCGGTCGCCTCCGCCGTCGACATCGACACGGTGGTCCAGGTGGTGATCGACGGCGCCCGCGAGATCACTGGCGCGGCGTTCGGGGCCTTCTTCTACACCGTCACCGATTCCGGCGGCGAGGCCTACACGCTTTACCGGCTGTCCGGAGCCCCGCCCGAGGCGTTCTCCAGCTATCCGACGCCGCGCAAGACCGAGGTCTTCGCCCCGACCTTCGACGGCGTGGGCCCGGTGCGTTCGGACGACATCACCCAGGATCCGCGCTATGGCCGCAACGCGCCGCACCGCGGGATGCCCGAGGGCCACCTGCCGGTGCGCAGCTATCTGGCCATTCCGGTCGTCACCCGCGAGGGCGAGGTTCTAGGCGGGCTGTTCTTCGGCCATCCCGAACCCGGCCGCTTCTCGGTTCGCGACGAGACCCTGCTGGTCGGCCTGGGCGCCCAGGTGGCGGTGACGATCGGATCGATCCGCGGCGCCGCCGCCGCGCGGGCCGAGCTGGGCGAGCGCCGCCGGGCCGAGGAACGTCTCAAATTCGCGCTGGATTCGGCCCGCATGGGCTCCTGGGACCTGGACGTCGTCACCAAGGCCTACGAGACCTCCGACCTCTGCAAGGCCAACTACGGTCGCCGGCCCGACGAAACCTTCACCTTCGCGGACCTGATCGCGACGATCCACCCCGAGGACCGCCCCCGCGTCCTGGCCGCGATCGAAAGCGCCATCCGCGACGGAACGGACTACGACGTCGAGTACCGCATCGTGCTGCCCAACGGCGACCCACGCTGGCTGCACGCGCGCGGCCGCGCGGCCCAGACCACCGACGACGGCGGCGCCCGCCGCCTGGCCGGCGTCTCGCTGGACATCACCGAGCGCAAGCGCGCCGAAGAACGCCAGAAGCTGCTGGTCAACGAGCTGAACCACCGGGTCAAGAACAGCCTGGCCACGGTGCAGTCGATCGCGGCCCAGACCCTGCGTTCCAGCGCCTCGCCCGAATTCTTCCGCCAGGCCTTCGAGAGCCGACTGATCGCCCTCTCCCAGACCCACGACCTGCTGACCCGGGAAAGCTGGGCCGGCGCCAGCCTGCGCGAGGTGTTCGACGTCGAACTGCACGCCATGGCCAGCGAGGACCGGGTCGGCTTCGCCTACGACACCGACGTGCGGCTCAATCCCAAGGCCGCCGTCGCCCTGGGCATGGGCATCCACGAACTGGCCACCAACGCGGCCAAGTACGGCGCCCTCTCGACGCCCGCCGGACGCGTGGCCGTGAGCTGGACGGTCGACCAGAATCTGCTACGCCTGACCTGGACCGAAAGTGGCGGCCCGTCCGTCACCCCACCGGCTCGTCGCGGCTTCGGCGCCCGCCTTCTGGAACGCGGGCTCGCGGCCGAGCTATCCGGCGGGGTCGAGCTGACCTATGATGCCTCTGGCCTCGTCTGCCAAATGGCGTTGCCTCTGCGCGCGCTGGAGCCCTGACACATGAAGACTCTTTCGTCCCTCAAGGTCCTGGTCGTCGAAGACGAGGCGTTGGTCTCGATGCTGGTCGAGGACATGCTGACCGATCTTGGCTGCTCGATCGTCGGGCCGGCCGCTGAAATCGAGGAGGCGCTTCGCCTCGCCGGTTCGGCCGAGATCGACGCGGCCCTACTGGACGTCAATCTGGGCGGCCGTCCGATCTTCCCGGTCGCCGACGCCCTGAAGGCGCGCGGCGTGCCTTTCGCCTTCGCCAGCGGCTACGGCGAAGCCGGCCTCACCGAGGACCACAGGGGCGCGGCCGTGCTGCAGAAGCCCTTCCGCGAGGCCGATCTGCGCCGCGTACTGGAAGGCCTGGTCGGCCAGACGGCCTGATCTGGGCGTCCGAGTCAGGCCGGCCGCCGCAAGGCGCCCAAAACCACGGCACAACCGCACAAGGTTTGACCAGCCCCGTCTCGACCTTGTTCAAGGGGCGGCGGGCGCTCCGGACCTCATGCAGCGCGTTTTTAAGCTGCTTTTCGCGTGGTAGGCGGTAATCGCCGACCGAACACCGCTCGTTCGAGAGCATGAATTAACCCCTAAACGCGCCGCTCCGGCTCTATAGCTACGGTTGAATTCGGCAAGAATTTTCCAACTTTGACGTTTCGACGCTGAAATTGTGACTTTTTGGTAACGTCTGGCCACCAACCCGACCCAATTTGGCCATGATCGCTTCTAGCGCGGCCGAAAGGCTTTAACGTTCCCCGCTGAGGAATGGCCCTCTTTGCTCCCGCGCGCGGCTGGYGTGTCGGGCGCGCGTACTTTTGAGGACAACAATAACATGGCGTTGAAAACCAAGGTTCTCCTAGCAACGACGATGCTGGGAAGCCTCGCGGCTTTCGCCCCGACCATCACCTTGGCGCAAACCGCGCCGGCGACCGGTTCGGAAGCGACGTCCGTCGAGGAGGTCGTGGTCACCGGTTCGCGCATCCGCCGCGACCCGACCAACTCCCCGACTCCGCTGATCCAAGTCAGCCGCGACGAGGTCGTGGCGACCGGCCAAGCCAGCGTCATCGACGTGCTGGCCGACATCCCGGCCCTGTCGGGTTCGCAGGTGCCGGAAGACACCACGGGCGCGGGCCTGAACGACGGCGGTCTGTCGGTGCTGAACCTGCGTGACCTGGGCGCCTCGCGCACCCTGACGCTGGTCGACGGTCGCCGCCACGTGGGCTCGAACGGCGCCGGCCTGCAAGTCGACATCGACACCATTCCGCGCCTGCTGATCCAGAACGTCGAAGTCATCACCGGCTCGAACTCGGCCCTGTACGGCGCCGACGCCGTCTCGGGCGTGGTCAACTTCGTGCTGCGCAAGGACTTCGAGGGCCTGGAAATCGACGGCACCGCCGCCCAGATCAACCAGGACGGCCAGCTGAACAAGCGCATCTCGGCGCTGGCCGGCCACAACTTCTTCGACGGTCGCCTGAACGTCTACGCCTCGGGCGAATACGAAAAGAGCGACGAGGTCCGCGACAGTCAGGTCGACTGGCGCAAGAAGGCCTGGGTCCTGCTGAACAACGACACCGACGTGGCCAACAGCCAGCCCGACGGTCAGTTCGACAACATCCTGATCCACGACGCGCGCAGCCTGTCGATCGGCGCGGCCGGCGGCATCACGGTGCTGGCCTCCTCGACCCGTCCGTCGGCCAACCCGAACGACCCGGACATTCCCTTCCAGCAATGTACGACGTCGATCGCGCCGATGAGCGCGAACTGCTTCTCGCAAGAGCCGTACAATTCGTTCATCTATGACAACGCCGGCGCGGGCCGCGCGCCGTCGTTCGGCACGTTCCGCGACGAAAACGGCTTCACCCGCGTGACCAACGTCGGCGGCGACGGCCTGAACCCGAACACCGAGTTCAGCCAAGGCAGCCGCCTGCCGCGCTCCAAGGCCTATCGCTTCCAGGGCGGCGCGAACTTCAACCTCACCGAAGACATCCAGCTCTTCAGCGAAGCCAAGTACGTCAAGGAATCGACCTTCGACGAAGGCCAACAGACCTTCTTCGACATCGGCATCCTGCCGCTGGCGGCCGGCACGGTCGGCGGCCTGTTCAGCACCAGCTCGTTCAACATCGGCCTGGACAACGCCTACCTTCCGTCGAACGTGCGCGACGCCATCCGGGCGAACAGCCGCACGCCGATCACGTCCTACACCGCCTCGACCGGGGCGATCACGACGACCACGCCGATCAACGACGTGCGCGCCCGCCACAGCCTGTTCGGCCCGTTGCGCTCGCAGCTCAACAAGAAGGAGCTGCAGCGCTACGTCGTCGGCCTGCGTGGCAGCAAGGATGACCTCGGCTTCGTCCACAACCTGGCCTACGAACTGGGCTACACCTACGGCAAGCTCGAGAACAAGAACTTCGAGCGCGGCGTCGACGTCGTCCGCTTCAAGAACTCGGTGGACGCCGTGGTGGACACCGCCGGCGTCGTCAACGGCAAGGCTGGCGAAGTCGTCTGCCGCGTGAAGCTGCTGGACGCGCAAGGCGTGGCCATCCCGGACCAAAACCGGGGCGGCAACTACGCCAAGGGCACCAAGGCCTACGAGGAAGTCAGCAACTGCGTCGCCTCGCGCGTCTTCGGCCCGGGCGGCGCCTCGGCGGCCGCTCAGAAGTACTATCTGGCCGAAATCAACGTCCAGGAGCAGAACAAGCAACAGGACGCCCTGGCCTATGTCTCGGGCGAGCTGTGGGACTTCTGGGGCGCGGGTCGCATCGGTCTGGCCTTGGGCGCTGAATGGCGTCGGGAAGAAACCCAGGCCATCGGTCGCAGCAGCTCGGCCGGCGATCGCCTGCTGTTCTTGAACACCGGCCCGGACTTCGCGCCCGCCTCGTACGAGACGAAGGAATACTTTGGCGAATTCCGCCTGCCGCTGCTGCAGGATGTGCCGTTCGCCAAGAACCTGGAAATCGGCGCGGCCTACCGCCACTCCGACTACACCACGATCGGCGTGACGGAGACCTACAACTTCAACGCCATCTGGCGTCCGATCCAGGACATCATGTTCCGGGCCACGTCGGGCAAGTCGGTGCGCGCGCCGACCCTGGGCGAAACCTACCGCCCGGCGACCCAGACCTTCGCGAACAACTTCGTCGATCCTTGCGACGCTCGCGTGATCACCAATCTCACGGACGCCAAGATCAAGGCGAACCGCGAGAAGAACTGCGTCGCCATCGGCATCCCGTCCGGCACCAACATCATCTACACCAGCGGTATTCAGGGCAAGAACTCGGGCAACCCGTTCCTGAAGCCCGAGAAGTCGTTCTCGGTTACCGCGTCGATGATCATCACGCCGCGCTTCTGGCCGAACGCTACCTTCGTCGTCGATTACTATGACATCGACATCAAGGACGTGATCGCCTCCGTCACCGCCCAGGTCGCGGCCAACCAGTGCGTCAGCGGTGACGTTCTGAACGCCGGGATCTGCTCGACCGTGAGCCGTATCGGCGCTTCGCCCTCGGGCATCACGCCGGCCTATGGCATCAACGACTTCATCCAAGGGTCGGTGAACTACGCCCGGACGATGAACCGCGGTATCGACTACCAATTCCTGTACCACACCGATATCGAGAACATCATCGGCAAGGACTGGGGTCGGATCAGCTACAAGCTGAGCGGGAACTACCTGTTCGAGCAGCATGACTTCACCAACATCAGCAACCCGGACGAACACACGGACTTCGAGACGGGCCTGGGCCTGCCGCGCGTCCGCTTCGCCTCGAAGCTGACCTGGGAAGTGAACGACAAGCTCAGCCTCGCCTGGAACGCCGACTGGCAATCCTCGCAATGGCTGACCCTGCTGGGCGGCACGCGTCCGTACGACGTCGACGACGCCAAGGTCGATCCGGACAACCGCGAGTCGCGCTACTACAAGACGACGCCTTTCGTGCAGCACGACTTCACCGTGAAGTACTCTGTCCGTCCGGACCTGGTCGTCCGTGGCGGCGTGGTCAACGCGTTCGACGAAGAGCCGAACCGTTGGCTGGGCAACACCACGCAGGACAACTTCGACCTGTTCGGTCGTCGCTTCTTCGTGGGCTTCAACTATAAGATGTAAGCCAAGACCTTCGGGTCGACGCTGGGAAGGGGCGGTCTTCGGACCGCCCCTTTTTCTTTGCCCTTCGTCCCGAGCACGACCGCCAACGAAAACGCCGCCGCTGGAGCCAGCGGCGGCGTCTGGGTTTCCGATAAGGCGCGGCGCTTCAGTCCAGGTCGCGCGGCCCGAACGAATGGGGCAGCAGGCTCCAGAAGGCGATCCGCTCGGTCATCGCCCCGCCCTGCACCGAGACGATCTCGCAGGTCTCGGCGGCGAACTCGGCGATGCGCTGGCGACAGGCGCCGCAGGGCTGGACCACCGCGTCGGAACCGGCGGCGATCAGCACCTTGTCGATGCGCCGCCCGCCGGCCGTGACCATCGCCCCAATCGCCGTCTGCTCGGCGCAGGTGCCGACCGGATAGGCGGCGTTCTCGACATTGACGCCGTAGTGGACGCGCCCCTCCTCGTCGATCACCGCCGCGGCGACCGTGAACCGCGAATAGCGGGCATACGACCGCGCTAGCAGGCTCGGCAGTGTCCGCGCGGCGTCCTGCTCGAGGGAATCAGTGGATGGATTGGTGACGTCGGCGCTCATGCTGTTCCCTGCCCTCCGGCGGGATCGCGCCGGGGAGAGAGGCAATCAGCCGCAGCGCCCCAAGGCAAGCGTAAAATCGGCTCTCGGTTCAGCCCTCGCCGGGCGCCGTCGCGACGATCGACAGGGCGTGAACGGGCCCCGCCAGCTCGTCGGCCAGGGCCTTCATCACCATCCGCTGGCGCATCACCCGGGCCTTGCCCGCAAAGGCTTCGGCCTCGATTCGGAGGTTGAAATGACTCTCTCCCGAGCCGGTGTGGCCAGCGTGGCCGTGATGGCGGTCGCTGTCGTCCACGAGTTCGAGCCGCGTGGGCGAAAAAGCGTCCTGAAGTTTGCGGCGAATGGTGTCTGCGACGGCGGCCATGTGTGTCTCTTGCTTGTCAATCCTTGAACGGAATTAGCGCGGGCTTACTCTAGACGCCATGAACCGGCCGTTCGAGTACCGTCCTAAATTCACCGACATCCGGGTCCGCCCCCCCAAGAAGGGCGAGGACGACCCGGTGCACGACGTTCTGGGCCTCAAGCCCGGCGAAAAACGCTGCGACCATCCCGACTGTCGCCTGGCGGGATCGGCCAAGGCGCCGAAGTCGCGCGACATGCCGGACCAGCACTACTGGTTCTGTCAGCAGCACGCGGCCGAGTACAACAAGAACTGGAACTTCTACGCCGGCATGAGCGAGGCGCAGATCCGCGCCGCCCAGGAGCTGGAGCGCCAGACCGGCGGCCGGCCGACCTGGAGCTTCAAGGCCGACGCCAATTCGCGCGAGGCCGCCGCCGCCGCCGCCCGCGACGCCCGCGCCTTCGCCGATCCGTTCGGCGTCTTCCGCGCCCAGCAGCGCAAGGCCGAATCCGAACGCTCGGCCGCGGAACGCCGCCTGGGCAAGCTGGAGCGCCAGGCCCTGGCCGACCTCGATCTCGAGGCCGGTGTCGACGGTCCGGCGATCAAGGCCAAGTACAAGGAACTGCTCAAGCGCTGCCACCCCGACGCCAACGGCGGCGACCGCAGCGCCGAGCACAAGCTGCAGCGGGTCATCAAGGCCTACAAGACGCTGCAGAAGGCGGGGATGGTCTAGGGCCTAGAGCCAATCGGCTCATCTGGGATAGGTCCAAATCCCGCCGCCTTCCTGGGCCCTGTGCCCAGGATCCATGTCTGAGGCAGACGTGGCCTCTTTGGGTCCGCCCGGCCGAGAAACCGTGAACTCAGCCTCAATTCTGCTGAAGCTGACCCCTGGGTCCTGGGTCCTGGGCACAAGGCCCAGGAAGGCGGGTCAATTCAACGCCCGATAGTGGCGATGGGCCTAGTAGTCGTCCGGCTTGATGAACGTGTGGTCCCAGGTCGGGTATTCGCCGGCCCGAGCGGTCACGGCCTTGGCCGCCTGGCTATACCAGAGGTGATGGTCCATCCCCAGCGCCAGGTACTCGCAGTAGAGCGCGGAGTCATGGTTCCGCAGGAAGTCGTAGACCGTCGTATATTCCCAGATCTCGCCATGCGGCGGCTTGGCGCGCCGGGCCTGCCAGACCGAGGCGACCTTGTGATCCTGGCCGAACACCGACCGGGCCGGATGATGCGGCACCCGGTCCAGCGCGCGCACATAGTGCTTGATGAAGCCGGTCGCGGCCGGGTCCAGGGCCAGGCTGTTGCGAAAGGCATAGCCGGCCCCGGCGTTGGCGAAGCCGGCTGACGCCACGCCAACGACGCGGATCACGGCCGGCGCGGCCGGCGCCACGGCCCTGGCGAGGGCGCCCTGGATGTCGGCCAGCCCGCCGCCCAGGGAATGGCCCGTGATCAGCAGCTGATCCGCCGGAAGAGCCGCGGCCACGCACGCGTCGACTGCCCGGCGCAGAAAGCCCAGCGCCGGAATGATCTGACTGTCGGGATCATGCAGCAGCACCGCCGAAACATTAGCCCACCAGTCCGCGAAGGAGCGAAGCCCCTCGGTGCCCCGGTTGACTACGACCAGGCTGCGGCTAGCCGGATGATGCAGGGCGGTCGCGTCGTAGCCCCCGGCCTCATTGGCCTCGATCAGGATGTTCCAGCCCTGGAGGCCGATCAACCGGTTCTGACCCGTGTCAGGATCCTTGTAGGCCGCCGCCGCCAGGGCCGCGGCGGTCTGATCGTCGAGCGTCGGCGCCAGGGCCCGCGCCGCCAGAAATGCTCTCAGATCCATGACGCCCCCCGTGGCTGCATCAGCCACAATCCACGCGCCAGGATTGTCCTCCGCGCCCGAAGCGTCAAGCGCCGCCTCTTGCCGAGCCGCGCCAACGCGGTCCATCCTCCCGCCGCCGCGAGGTGAGGGACGATTTCTGATGACCGACAGCCATTCGGCTTCGCTCGACTCGGAGTGGCGCGCGCCGGTCGACCCGCCGACGCCGGTGACGCCGGTCCCGTTCGGCAAGCCTTGGAGCATCTGGTTCTGGGGCGGGCTGATCTCGACGACGGGCCTGGCCCTGTCCGTCGCCCCGCGTCCCGTGCTGCGCCTGCTGGACTCCCCCGTCGAGATCGCCGCCCTGCCGTGGGTGCGGTTCGCGGGCCTCGTCCTGCTGGCCTACGCCATGGGCTATCACGTCGCGGGCTGGACGGGTCAGCGCACCTACATGCGGGCCTCGGTGGTGCTGCGGGTGTTCTCGCTGGTCGTTCTGGGGGCCTTCGTGCTGCTGGACTGGCTGCCCAAGGCCTGGCTGGCCGTGGGCCTGGTCGACTTCGCCGGCGCGGTGTGGACGACGCTGGAGCTCAGGTGGCGTCCGAAGCCGAAGGTTTCCTGAACCACCGCTGGACGAAAAAGGCCGCCAGCCAGCAGGTCATGGCCCAGGCCGCGCCGACACACCAGCCGGCCAGCACGTCGCTGGCCCAGTGGACGCCCAGATAGACCCGGCTGGCCCCGATCAGCAGGCTGACCAGCACCGCCGCGCCCATCGCCAGCACCTTGACCCGCCGCCGGTCGGAAAAGCGCGCGGCCAGCACGCCAAGGGTCAGGAAAACCACGGCCGACAGCATGGCGTGGCCCGACGGGAAACTGGCGTTAGCCGCCTCGACCGCCCGATAGGCCAGCTCCGGCCGCTCGCGCTCGAACACCCGCTTCAGAACCTGGCTGATCAGGAGACCGCCGCCCGCCCCGGCGACCAGCAGCAGGCCCTCGGTCCAGCGGCGCAGAGAGACCAGCAGGGCGAAGGCCAGCAGGATCAGCAAGGTCAGCACCGCCACCGAGCCCAGGGCCGTCACGTCGGTCGCGGCGATGTGCAGCCATTGGGGCCCGATCAGCGCGTGCGGCAGGCCATCGACGCGCAAGGCGCGCAGCACCGCCAGGTCCAGCGCCCGCGTCTCGCCCTCGGCCACCTCGTCGGCGATCGACAGGAAGCCCAAGCCACCCAGGGCGACGATCAGCAGGGCGCAAGTCGCCCCCAGCTCGCGCCCCGCGGCGGCTAGAAGGCCTCGAAAGCCGATCTGGATCAAAGGCATAGCTCCATTCAGCCGAGGGCTTCGCAACAACATTTCTCTTATGAAACATGAACTTAAGCCGAACAGGCCCGTTCAGGTCCCGACCATGTCGAACCCGCTAGGTTCGAACTCTCTTCAAAGGAGACCCGATATGAAACGCTTTCTGACCGCTTCCGTCGCCGTGCTGATGCTCGCGGGCGCCGCCGGCGGCGCCTCCGCCCAGGACTATCGCCGCGACCACAACGACAATGGCCGCTACGACAGCCGCGACCGCGCCTATGACCAGGGCCGCCACGACCAGGCCCGCCGCGAGGATCGCCGCGACGCGCGGGACGACCGCCGCGAAGCGCGTGAGGACCGTCGCGAGTACCGCCGCTGGGCCCGGGGCCAGCGCCTTGACCCCCGCTATCGCGGCAACGGCTACTATGTCAGCGACTATCGCCGCTACGGCCTGCGCGCCCCGCCGCGCGGCTATCGCTGGCACCACGTGAACGACCAATACGTCTTGGCCGCCGTCGCCACCGGCCTGATCGCCTCGGTGATCCTGGCCAACCACTAGAAAACGGCCCGGAGAGGGTGTCGCGTCGCGGCGCCCTCTTCCCTCCCCTCCCCAGAGCGCGACAGGTCGCGCTCCGTGGACTCAAAACCTTCCGTTCAATTGGAAACCAATTGAACGGATGGGGGTGAAGGCGCTAAGCGGATGACATGCCCGAGTTCGCCGAAAACAGCTCCGCCAAAGATCCGCTGATCACCCTGGTCCCCGACAAGTGGGTGACGCTCCGCGACGCGTTCAGCGTCGACAGCGACATGAAGGTTCCCGCCTTCAGCCATCGCGACAGCCACGTCCCCGAGATCGACCTTGCCTACAAGTTCGACCCGCAGACCACCAAGGCGATCTGCGCCGGCTTCGCCCACGACCGTCGGGTGATGGTCCAGGGCTATCACGGCACCGGCAAGTCGACCCACATCGAGCAGATCGCCGCGCGCCTGAACTGGCCGCTGGTCCGGGTGAACCTGGACAGCCACGTCTCGCGCATCGACCTGGTCGGCAAGGACGCCATCGTCCTGAAGGACGGCAAGCAGGTCACCGAGTTCCGCGAAGGCATCTTGCCCTGGACGCTGCAGCGCCCCGTCGCCCTGGTGTTCGACGAATATGACGCCGGCCGTCCGGACGTGATGTTCGTGATCCAGCGCGTTCTGGAGGCCGGCGGCAAGCTGACCCTGCTGGACCAGAACCGCGTCATCCGCGCCAACCCGTATTTCCGGCTGTTCTCGACGACCAACACCATCGGTCTGGGCGACACCACCGGCCTCTATCACGGCACCCAGCAGATCAACCAAGGCCAGATGGACCGCTGGTCGATCGTCACGACGCTGAACTACCTGGAGCACGACGTCGAAGCCGCCATCGTGCTGGCCAAGAACCCGTCGTACGACACGGCCGAGGGCAAGCGCACCCTGGCCGCCATGGTCCGCGTCGCCGACATGACCCGCAACGCCTTCATGAACGGCGACATCTCGACCGTCATGAGCCCGCGGACCGTGATTACCTGGGCCCAGAACGCCGATATCTTCGACCACGACATCGCCCTGGCCTTCCGCCTGACCTTCCTGAACAAGTGCGACGAGCTCGAGCGCCCCACGGTGGCCGAGTTCTTCCAGCGCGCGTTCGGCACGGACCTGCCGGAGAGCGCGGCCCGGGTGAAGGTGGCCTAAAGGTTCCGCAACGCGAGCTGGATCAGCTCGAAGCCCGCCACGGCGCCCCCAATGATCACCGTCCAGGCTATGGCGACGGCCGTGAGCGGGTCGCGCTGCCACCAGCGGGTTTCGAAGGTCGAGGAAGAGGCGGCCTTGGCCATGCGCTTAACTCTGAGCACCTGCACGGGTTCGGAGTGTGTGGCCTAACGTCGACCACCGACAAGGCGGTGGCGAATATGCCGCAGCGGATGCGGGAGCAGGTTCGACATCGATCGTCCGCCGCCGCGGGCCTGGTTGACGCCAGGCTCACCCTAAGGTCGTATCGCTCCATCAAAGTTCCGGAGCGTTCGTCCATGCTGACTCGTCGCGGCCTCATGCTGTCTTCCCTGGCCCTGCCGCTGACCCAGGCCCTGCCGGACGCCGCGCGGGCTGCCGGCGCGCCGGTCGTGGCGGCGATCAAGCTGACCGAGCAGCGCGTGGTGATCGACGCGATGCTGAACGGCCGCGGCCCCTACGCCCTGGTGCTGGACACCGGCGCCATCGTCAGCGGGGTCAAGACGTCGATCGCCCAGTCGCTGGGTCTGCGCAAGCTGCGCGACGTCGGGCTCAACAACAGAAAATTCCCGCTCTACGCGGTGGACGATCTGGTGCTGGGCGGCCAAGTCCGCCAGGCGGGCGTGGCGATGTTCGGCCTTGAGGACGTGGGTCTGGGCGGCGACGGCCTGCTGGCCGCCGGCATGGTCACCGCCGTCGACAGCGAACTCGATTTCGAGCGTCAGGAGTGGCGGCTCTATCCCGGCGGCGGCATCGATCGCTCGGCCTATACCCGGCTGAAGTCGAAGCTGCGGGCCGCCGGGGCGGTGGCGGGCTCGCAACGGATCGAGGCGGAGATCGACCTGGGCGGCGTCACCGTGCGCCCGGTCTGGGACACGGGCATGCCCTGGCTGCTGAACCTCGACTTTCAGGACGCCCGCAAGCTGGGGCTGTGGAGCGACACCACGCCCTACTCACCGATCCGCACAAGGGTCTTGGGCGAGCTCAACCTGGGCATTTCGCGCATCGTGCGCGCACCGACACTGAAGATCGGCCCGGCGGTCTACGAAAACCCTCTGGTCATTGTCCGCGGTCCCTGGAGCAAGCTCGACGGGTCGGTCCTGGGCCTGCCGGTGATCCGCACGCTGAACCTGTCGGTCGAGCCCGCGACCGAGAGCCTGTGGGTGGCGCGCAACGGCCTGTCGCCCCTCCCCATGACTTACAACGGCACGGGCGTCTGGGTGGACGAGGCGCGGGGCGTGGTCAGCGTCGCCGATGTCGGGGTGGGCAGCCCGGCAGCCACCGCGGGCGTCGAGGCGGGCGACGTAATCACCGGCGTCTCCACCGTGCGCGAGGCGCTGGGCTTGCTGAACGTCCGCCGAGGCGAAACGGTGGCGCTGAAGCTGAAGCGCGGCGGGCAGGCTGTGGACGCTCATTTTGTCCCCACCGCCTATCTTTAGGCCGCTTTCGACAAGACGCCGTCATCGGAACCGGCTTAGCTGACGACCCGTTCGATCCCCATCCCCTGTTCGATCCTCGCCCCAAGCGGAGCCCCCCATGACCGACATCACCTATTCCATCGTCGAGCACGACGGCGGCTGGGCCTACAAGGTGGGCGACACGTTCTCCGAGACCTTCCCCAGCCATAAGGCGGCGCTGAAGGCCGCCAAGCGCGCGGCCGGCGAGCAGGAGCAGCCCGGCGAGACCGAGGGCATCACCTACGAGGACAAGCAGGCCGTCTGGCATCAGGAGGTCAGCTCGGGCGAGGATCGGCCGAGGACCCACGTCCAGGACAGCGAGTAGGCGCGGCGAAGCGCGTTCCGAAATCGGCCTCGATCTTGCTGCAATGAGCGTTCTGAAGCCCATTTTGAAACAGGTCGCCGCCATGTTCGTGAAGAAGAAAGAAGTCCCCGCGCCCGTGGCCCTGACTCCGTTGGAACAACCGCGCGCCGCCGCGCCGCCGGTTCAGCAGCCCGTGCCGCCGCCGGCGCGTCCGAAGCCGGCCTCGATGTTCGGCCAGGGCCTGACCATCCGCGGCGACGTCGTCGGCGACGTCGAGGTGCATCTGGACTGCGTGGTGCTGGGCGACGTGAAGGTCGGCAAGCTGATCGTCGGCCCCAATGCGCGCATCGAAGGTTCGGTCGTCTCGCAGGCCATGGAGATCCACGGCCTGGTCATCGGCGCGGTCACCGCCCAGAGCGTGCGGCTCTACAGCACGGCCCGCGTCGATGGCGACATCACCCACGAGCAGCTGGCCATGGAGTCAGGCGCCGAGTTCCAAGGCCGCAGCCTGAAGTTCCGCCGTCCCGCCCCCGCGCAGCCGCAGGCTCAGACACAAGCTCAGCCGCACCCGCAGGCGCATCAACAAGCTCACCCGCAGGCCCAGGCCCCGCGGCCGCCGCAGCCCGCGCCGGCCAATCCGCCCTCGGCTTCGCAGACGCCCTACAGCCACGTTTCGCACTGACGACGGCTGGCGGTTTTTCGGGCGCCGCGCCGACGCGACAGCCGCCAAAATCGGCATCCGCCTTCGGTCGTCGCGGGCTTCTGTGGCGCGGCGGCCACGCGGTCCCGCTTTCAGGAAAAACCACGGAACGCCGGCCCCGAGCCGGGCTTTGTTACGGTGTGGGTTGGCGAGAACCGACCCGGATCAAGGAGCCCAAATCCATGGCCGGCAAGCCGTTGCATATCGTGCCGCCCGTCTCGGGCGTAGCGGAAGTCTATGACCTCGGGCGCGGTCCCGAGACCACCGCCGAACGCGTGAAGCGCCTGCAGAACGAAGCCCGCCTGCTGGCCCGCGAGGAGGTCGAACGCCTGGACCGCGACCTTCGCCGCCTGGCCGACCAGGCCAGGTCGGTGGCCGACGGCGGCGACGCCTATCCGGCCGGCATCCGCGAACTGGCCAGCCGCATCGCGGTCGACACGGCCCAGCGCGCCGACATCCTGCGCGCCTTGCTGGAACGCCAGCACTAGGGTCCGATACCCTTTCCATCGTCATCCCGGCCGGAAGCCCGCCCGCGGGCTGTAGAGCCGGGACCCAGGGGCCACCGCAGTGCGTCGGCCCCTGGGTTCCGGACAGCCTCTGCGAGGCTTCCGGGATGACACGGATTTAGAGCTTTGATTTCTCAGGCGGCGTTCGGCCGCCCCCCTCAACACCCTCTAGGCGGCGGCGTTGGCCATCTTGCGCAGGCGTCGCGCCAGATCCTCGGGGCGGTCGGCGATCTGGTCGAACAGCGCCTGCACCTCGGCCTCGCCGAACCCCGCCGCGCGCAAGGTGCGCCAGGCGCCCGCCAGCACGGCCTCGGCGATGTCCAACCGGTCGTCGGTCAGGCGCAGGCCCGGGCCGAACGGGCTCTGGAAAGCGGCGGGCTGAGCGGCTGGCGACATGGCGGATCCTCCTGCGGTTCGCAGTAATGTTCCTTTTTTGTTCCCATTTCGCAAGAGAGTCGAGTCCTCGTTTCCAGGCTCGATCCTGAGCGCGCCGCGAAACGAAATCAGCTCCGAGGTCAGGGACGACCTCGGAGCTGGGAACGCCGAAGGGGCATTCGACGTATCGGGCCGCCGGCTCACAACGGCGACCCAATCCTGGAAAGGCTTAGCGGCAGACGGTCCGCTCGTAGTACGCGCCGTTCCAGCGGTCGTACTCGCGAGTCGTCCAGCACTCGCGGTCGCCATAGTACGGGCGAGGACCGTAGCCATAGCCATAACCGTAGCGCGGGGGCGGCGGGGCGTAGTAGCGGCGGTCGTCATAGCCACGGTCATAGTAGCGGCGGTCGCGGTGGTCGTTGTCCGAGATCGCCGCGCCGACCGCCAGGCCGACGATGCCGGCGGCGATGGCCGCGGTGGCGACGTCGCCGCCCCGGCCGCTGTGGTGGTGACGATAGCGGTACGAGTCGGCCGAGGCCGTGGTCGCCGCGGCGACCAGCGACAGGGCGGCGGCGCCGGCGGCGACCCGGCCGACCGTGGTGATGAACTTACTGGCCATGACAGCCTCCTTGGGTCTTTCGCTTCCCGGCGCGCGGCGCGTCGTCTCAAGCGTCACGGAGAACGATCGGACTGCGCGCCTGAACGGCGCCTGAACGGATCATTCAACGGGCCGCGGAACCGGTTTGTTCACCTTTTCGCGTGAAGGTGGCCAGGAACGAGGGTCTTCAAGGACCTTCGCGCTCACGGAGATCGCCATGACCAACCCCGTGTCGTACGCCCAAGGCCAGGCCCTACAGGTCCTGTCGTTCGAGGTCGGCGCCCAGACCTATTGCGTCCCCGTCAGCGCCGTCCGCGAGATCCGCGGCGTCACCCCGCCGACCCCGCTGCCCGACGCGCCGCCCTATGTGCGCGGCGTCATCAACCTGCGCGGCCAGGTCATGCCGGTCATCGACCTGTCGTGGCGCCTGGGCAAGGGCGCGGCCGAGGATGGCCCGCGCCAGGTGATCATCGTGGTCGAGAACCAGACCGACGTCGCCGGCCTGCTGGTCGACGCCGTCTGCGACAGCTTCACCGTCGAGGCCGATCAGATCAACCCACCGCCGGCCCTGGGCGACGGCGAGGACTCGCCGCTGGTCGCGGCCGTGATCACCGCCGGCGAAGGCTCGATGACGGTCCTGCTGGCCGTCAGCCGCATCCTGCCGGAACGCCCGCAGGCGATCGCGGCTTAAGGATCGCTACCAGGACTTCACCGACAGCCCGGCCAGCGTCGGGATCAGCGCGTCGTCTGGCGCGTCTAGCCGGAACGCCGTCTCGCCCAAGGTACGCGCCACCAGATACGCATAGGTCTCCCCAGGCGGAGCGATCAACAAGCGCGCCAGCCCCTTGGGTCGTCGCAGTTCACGCCCTGCTCGATTGAGTCGTCTTTCCAGCGCGACGATCTTGTTGGTGTGATCGTCGTTGATCCGCCCGGTCCCTCTCATCCAATGAAGGATCCGGTCGGCCTCGGCACATCCCTTCACAAAAGCCGGATCGGCATTTTCGGACGGCTCGTGCAGGCTAGTCATGCGCACCCTCAACGCCTCCCCGCCCAGCTCGACGAGGACCGGCGCCATTTTTTCCGATATCCGGCGCAGCTCCGCCTCGTAGGGGTAGGCGCCGCGAAAGCGCCGAAGGGCGTCGTCGCTGTACGCCATCTCCTGGCCCGCTGCGATATGTCGCCACAGGAAGCCGACCGCATAGGGCCGCAGCCAATCGTCTCCGACCAGGCCCAGCTTCAAGGCTGCCTCTCGCAGTCGGTCCAGCAGTTCGGCGGCGCGCAGATCCGCCGCCGCGGCGCGTTGGACCAGGCTCCACGTAGTGGCGCTGGCGAATATCTCGGCGATGGCGGCGGTGAAGCGATACCGACGGCTGTCCTCTACGGCCTCGACACGGGTTCCCGAAAGGCGGTCGTGCAAGGCGCCGGGCCTAACTAGCAGGAAGCCCAGCCCCGCCACGCACAGCCATCCGATGACTACGATATCGATCGGAGCGTGCGGCTGGGTCGGTGATCCTCCATGGCCATCGAGGTAGTCCGCGATCGCCATGCCGCCCGCCAGAAGCCAGCCGCCGTACAGCAGGCCGTTGCGCAGAACGACGGAGAACAGACCGGCGCGACGGCCTCGAACGGAGCGAACACGCAGCGCCAGGATCGCCTTTCCGATGGACGTCCCGAACGCCGCTTCCGACAGCATCACGACAACCGCGATGACCAACCCATCGATACGCCATCCGATACGGAGCGCCCGCCCCGCGTCACCATCGCTGTCCAGCGGAAAGGCGGCCCATTGGCGCGCCATCGCGTGTTCGCGGCCGCCACGCTTGTCCCGTCCTTCCGGACCGGCGGATAGCACCAGATAGCGGCCCGAGGGTAGGCCGAAGATTGCGTGCGTGCAGTCGCGCACCCGGTCGGGGATAAAGCCCGCATCGGCGACCATCCAGGCCGGCGCTTGGGCTCTGCTGTCGCAGCGCGGCGAAGACCAGACCTGCGCCTGGTTGAGCACGCCCCCGCTCGCCGCGAACAGCACCGGAGACAGCAGCGCGCAGGCCGCCAGAACGACGACGGCGTCGATCATCCAAGCCAGGGCGCGGCGATACAGGCCGCCCGACATCGGCGTCCGAAAGAGATAGAGTTCCGCCACGTCCTTGCACCCGCACCACCACACGTGGAACAACTTGCCCAAGCGCAGCCATAAGGTCCAGGCGGACGGCCCGCTCCAAACATTTGTTCGAACACCCCTTCCGCTCGCCCCAAACGGAACGCTAGTCTCTCGCCAAACCGACGGGAGAAACGCATGAAGGCCGCCGTTCTGCGCGAGGTGGGCAAGCCCCTCGAGATCGAGACCGTGGCCATCGGCAAGCCGGGTCCGCGCGAGGTGCTGATCCGCACCAAGGCCGCCGGCGTCTGTCACTCGGACCTGCACTTCATCGAGGGCTCCTACCCCCATCCCATGCCCGCCGTGCTGGGCCATGAGAGCGCCGGGATCGTCGAGGCGGTCGGCGACGAGGTCCGCACCGTCAAGGTCGGCGACCACGTCATCACCTGCCTGTCGGCCTATTGCGGCCACTGCGAGGTCTGCCTCACGGGCCACATGAGCCTGTGTATCTCGCCCGAGACCAAACGGCCGAAGGGCGCCGAGCCGCGCCTGTTCAAGGAGGATCTCGCGGGACAGCGAGGCCCGATGGCCCAGTTCCTGAACCTGTCGTCGTTCGCCGAGATGATGCTGGTGCACGAGCACGCCTGCGTGGCGGTGCGCAAGGACATGCCGTTCGACCGCGCCGCCCTGATCGGCTGCTCGGTGATGACCGGCGTCGGGGCGGTGATCCACACCTCCAAGGTCCAGCCGGGCGAGACGGTGGCGGTGATCGGCTGCGGCGGCGTCGGCCTGGCCACCATCAACGGCGCGGCGATCGCCGGCGCCGGCCGGATCATCGCCATCGACCGCGTCCCCGCCAAGCTGGAGCTGGCCAAGCAGTTCGGAGCCACCGACGTGATCGACGCCGCCGCGGCCGGCGACGACGTGGTCAAGATGGTTCAGGAGATGACCGGCGGCGGCGTCCATCACAGCTTCGAGGCCATCGGCCTGAAGATCACCGCCGAGCAGTCGTTCCGGATGCTGCGCCGGGGCGGCACGGCCAACATCATCGGCATGATCCCGGTCGGCACCAAGATCGAGCTGCACGGCCCCGACTTCCTGGGCGAAAAGAAGATCCAGGGCAGCTTCATGGGCTCCAACCGCTTCCCGGTCGACATGCCCCGCCTGGTGGACTTCTACATGTCCGGCCGGCTGAACCTGGACGCCCTGATCTCGCGCCGGATCAAGCTGGAGGACGTGAACAGCGCGTTCGACGAGCTGAAGCGCGGGGAGCTGGCGCGGTCGGTGATCGTGTTTGATTGACCGTCGAGCGTCCCTCTCCCCTTGCGGGAGAGGGTGGCCGCCGGAGGCGGTCGGGTGAGGGGTCGCACGAACAGAACCGCCGCGACAGACGGCTGACGCTGGGCGCCACGCCGACAGGGTTATCGCCCCCTCATCCGGCCCTTCGGGCCACCTTCTCCCGCAAGGGGAGAAGGGTAAGCTTCCGCTGTCACACGCCCGCCAAACACCCCATGCTACCTCCGGCCCAGCTTACCGGAGTTCCCCATGCCTCAGCTCGACCGTCGTAGCCTGCTCGCCGCCATCGGCGCCCTGGCCCTGCCGCCGGCCCTGGCCCGCGCCGCCGCGATCGACGCCGACGTCCGCACCGGCACGCTGAACGACGTCGAACACGTGGTGATCCTGATGCAGGAGAACCGAAGCTTCGACCACTATTTCGGAACGCTGAACGGCGTCCGGGGCTTTGGCGACCGCTTCCCGATCCCGGTCCGCGACGCCCCCGGCCGCAAGGACGCCTCGGTGTTCGTCCAGGCCCACAAGGACAGACTGCTGGCGCCGTTCGCCTTGGACAGCGCCCGGACCTTCGCCCACATGCGGGTCGAGGGCACGCCGCACAACTGGACCGACGCCCAGGACGCCTGGGACCAGGGCCGCATGGACCGCTGGCCCGAGGCCAAGAAGCCGTGGTCGATGGGCTACTATCAGCGCGCCGACATCCCGTTCCAGTTCGCCCTGGCCGACGCCTTCACCCTCTGCGACGCCTATCACTGCTCGACCCAGACCGGCACCAACACCAACCGCCTGTTCCTGTGGACCGGGACCAACGACCCGCTGGGCAAGGCCGGCGGCCCGTCGATCTCGAACTCGCACGACGACCTGCCCGAAAAAGGCGGCGCCCCGGAGTCCTACACCTGGACCACCTATCCCGAGCGGCTGCTGCAAGCCGGCGTCAGCTGGCGGGTCTACCAGGACATGGCCGACAACTTCGACGACAACCCGCTGGCCGGCTTCAAGACCTTCCGCGACAGCCACAAGGGCCTGCCGGGTTCGGACCCGCGCCTCAAGCAGCTGGGGCTTTCGACCTGGCGCCTCGACAAGCTGCGCGAGGACGTTTTGGCCGGCCGCCTGCCGCAGGTGTCGTGGATCGTCTCCCCGGCCGTCGATTCAGAGCACCCGATCCCGTCCAGCCCGGCCCAGGGCGCGGACTACACCGCCCGGGTGATCGACGCCCTGACCGCCGATCCCAAGGTCTGGGCGCGGACGGCGCTGCTGGTGATGTTCGACGAGAACGACGGCTTCTTCGACCACGTCCCGCCGCCCGCCCCGCCCTCGCGCGACGCGGCCGGCAAGCCGCTGGGCGGCTCCAGCGTCGACCTGACCGGCGAGCACCATCTGGTGCGCAATCCAACCGAGCGGAAGGCCGAGCGCGACGACCTGATGGGCCGCCCCTACGGCCTGGGCCCCCGCGTGCCGCTGTACGTGATCTCGCCCTGGAGCCGGGGCGGCTGGGTCGACAGCCAGGTCTTCGACCACACCTCGGTGATCCGTTTCCTGGAGGCGCGCTTCGGGGTGTCGGAGCCGAACATCTCGCCGTGGCGGCGGGCGGTGTGCGGCGACCTGACCACATGCTTCGATTTCAAGACGCCGAACGACCGGCCCTTCCCGGCCTTGCCGCCAACCGCCGAACCGGCCAGGCGCGCCAACGCTCTCGGGCGCACCAAGCCGCCGACGCCGGACGCGATCGTCGCGCCGGAGCAGGCCAAGGGGACGCGGCCGTCGCGCGCCCTGCCCTACGGACTGGCGGTGGACGGCCGGATCCGGGACGGCGCCATGACCCTGACCTTCTCGAACGCTGGCAAGGCCGCGGCGGTGCTGCACGTCTACGACCGTCTGCGCCTGGACGCGGTTCCGCGCCGCTACACTGTCGGACCCGGCAAGCATCTGGAGGATGTCTGGCCGGCGGGGGCGCATGACCTGTGGGTCCTGGGTCCCAACGGCTTCCATCGCCGGTTCGCCGGCCACGACACGGGCGTCGAGATCACCGCCCGCGCCCAGGGCGCGAGCCTGCTGGTGACCGTGACCAACACCCGCCCCGAGCGGCGGACGGTTGTCATCGACGCCGAGGGCCAAGACCCCTGGCGGCTCGACTTCGCCGGCGTCGACACCCAGGCGCGCGCCTTCCCGACGATGCAGGGCTGGTACGATCTGACCGCCCGGCTGGAGGGTGAAGCTGGATGGCTGCGGCGGCTGGCGGGACGGGTGGAGACCGGCGCGGACTCGATCAGCGATCCGTGGATGGGCGGGGCGGCGGTGCTGAAGCTGTAACCTTTCTCGTCATCCCGGACGGCCCGCAGGGCCGATCCGGGACCCAGGGCCGGCGCAGTGCGGTTGCCCCTGGGTCCCGGCTCTCCGCTTCGCTGCGGCCGGGATGACGAGCTAGGGTGTTGGCGAGTTTCAAGGATTCGCCATGCTCCGCCACGCCCCCTCACTCCTCGCCCTGGCCGCCGCCCTGGTCGCCCTGCCCGCGCAGGCCGCGCCCGACCCGGCCAAGGGCGTCACCCAGCTGGTCGCCTCGCCCGCCTTCAAGGCCGCGGCCGCCAAGCTGGACGCCGACTACGACCGCACGGTCGCCGACATCGTCACCCTGACCGAGATCCCCGCCCCGCCGTTCAAGGAAGAGGCCCGCGCCAAGGCCTATCTGGCGATGCTGAAGGCCCACGGCTTGTCGAACGTCGAGATGGACGCCGAGAGCAACGTCATGGGCGTAAGGCCCGGGACGGCGACGAAGGGCAAGGGCCCGTTCGTGGTCATCGCCGCCCACCTGGACACCGTCTTCCCTGAGGGCACGGACGTGAAGGTCAAGCGCGAGGGGACCCGGCTGATGGCCCCGGGGATCGGCGACGACACCCGCTCGCTGGCCACCCTGCTGGCCTATCTTCGCGCGCTGGACGCGGCCGGGATCAAGACCAAGCGCGACATCCTGTTCGTCGGCAATGTCGGCGAGGAAGGCCCGGGCGACCTGCGCGGCATCCGACACCTGTTCAACAAGGGTCCCTACAGGGGCCGGATCAGCGCCTTCTTCTCGATGGACGGCTCGGACCCGTCGCGGATCGTCGACAAGGGCGTCGGCTCCAAGCGCTATCGCGTCACCTTCAAGGGCCCGGGCGGCCACAGCTACGGCGCGTTCGGCATCGTCAATCCGATGGCGGCCATGGCCCGGGCGGTGACCGACCTCTACGCCGTCCAAACGCCGAAACAGCCCAAGACCACCTATTCGGCCAGCGTCACCGGCGGCGGCACCTCGGTCAATTCGATCCCGAACAGCGTGTTCATGGAGTTCGACATGCGCTCGGAGAGCGCGGCCGAACTGGCGAAGCTGGACCAGACCCTGGTCGGCATCCTGGACAAGGCCGTCGAAGGCGAGAACGCGGCGCGCTCCACCCAGGACGGCAAGGTGTCCTACGAGGCCAAGGTGATCGGCGAGCGGCCGGCGGGGAACACACCCCAGACAGCCGAGATCGTGGTGCTGACGGCGGCGGCGATCTCGGCCCTGGGCTTCAAGCCCGAGCACGAGGACAGCTCGACCGACTCCAACGTGCCGATGAGCCTGGGCATCCCGGCCGTGACTATCGGGGCCGGCGGCAAGGGCGGCCGCGCCCACGCGCTGGATGAATGGATCGATATCGAGAAGGCGCCGACCGTCAAGGGCATGCAGGTCGGCCTGGCGGCGCTGCTGGCGGTGGCGGGGGTGGAGTGAGTTCTATCCGTGTAGAAATCTGAGCCTTAATTCCCGTGTCATCCCGGAAGCCTCGCAGAGGCTGTCCGGGACCCAGGGGCGGCGCGCACCGCGCTTCGTCACCCCCTGGGTCCCGGCTCTACGCTTCGCTTCGGCCGGGATGACACGGAATTTTTGGGAGCTAGGTCGAGACGCGCGCCCGCCGCGTCACCAGCCAGATCCCCGCGCACACCAGCGCCAGGGCCACGGCGTTCTTCCAGGCCAGCACCGGCTCATGCAGGAACAGCGCCGACAGCAGCACGCCGAACACCGGGATCAGGAAGTTGAACACCGCCAGCATGCCGACCGGATTGTGCTTGATCAGCAGGCTCCACAGGGCGAAGGCCGCCGCCGACAGACCGGCCATGTAGGCCAGCAGGACCAGCGAGCGGGCGTCGAAGCCGGAGAGATGGCCGCCCGCGACCAGGCCGATGGCCAGGAGGGCCACGCCGCCGATCGCCAGCTGCCAGCCGGTCATCACCAAGGAATCGATCTTGCCCGAGATGCCCTTGCCCCAGATCGACCCGGCCGCCAGCACGAAGGCGGCGGCGACCACGCAGCCCTCGCCCAGCAGGCTGAATTCGAAGTCCAGCCCCCCAACGCCCCTTGGGCCGCCCAGATTCACCGCCAGCACGCCCGCGAAGCCCAGCAGGCAGCCGGCCGCCTTGCGCGGGGTCAGGCGGTCGTCGCGATACAGGAAGTGGGCCAGGATCACGCCGAAGAACGCGCCTGTGGCGTTCATGATCGACGACTTCACGCCGGTGGCGTGGGCCAGGCCGATATAGAAGAAGACGTACTGCAAGGTGGTCTGGAAGACGCCCAGGCCGATCACCCGGCCGACCATCTCGCGCGGCACGGCGACCGCCTTGCGGTTCACCAACGCCAGGGCCAGCAGGATCACGCCAGCCGCCAGGAACCGCCAGCCGGCGAACAGCATCTGGGCGGCGGTGTCGGCCTTGGCCACGTGCAGCAGGGCGTAGCCGGCCTTCACCGCCGGAAACGCGCTGCCCCACAGCAGGCAGCACAGCACCGCCATGCCGACGACGAAGCGACGGTCTTGGTAGAGGGTGTTGGTCACGGCGAGCCCGGAAAAAGACATCGCCGCCCCGCGCGGGCGGGACGGCGATGGATGATCTGTTGCGACCTTCTAGGATGCCGCTGTCGGCGCTTCAACCGAGGCAACCAACTCTCGTCATCCCGGAAGCGCGTAGCGCTATCCGGGACCCAGGGGTCGGCGCACTGCGGCTGCCCCTGGGTCCCGGCTCTCCGCTTCGCTGCGGCCGGGATGACGAACTTGTAGTGTACCTGAGAGCCCCTTACCGCAGGCTGCTCTTGGCCTTCTCGAGGTCGGCCACCGCCAGCTTGGGGGTGTCTTCGCCGCTGACGGCCGCGCCGCCGTCGGCCAGCATGCGATCGATGCGGGCCTTCTGCGACTTGAACGAGGCCAGTTCCGAACCGCCCAGGATGGTGCCTTGCGGGACCTTGGCGCCGATCGGATTGACCCGCTGACCGTTCAGCCAGACCTCGTAGTGCAGGTGCGGGCCGGTCGCCAGGCCGGTGGAGCCGACATAGGCGACCACCTGGCCCTGGCGCACGCGGACGCCGGGACGGATGCCCGGGGCGTAGCGCGAGATGTGGCCGTAGCCGGTGTCCCACTGGCCCGAATGGCGGATGCGCAGCCAGTTGCCGTAGCCGCTCCAGCGACGGGCCTCCAGCACGACGCCGTCGCCGGCGGCCAGGATCGGGGTGCCGGTGCCGGCTCCGAAATCGACGCCCTTGTGGGCGCGGGTATAGCCCAGCACCGGGTGCTTGCGGGCCCCGAACACCGAAGTGATCCGCGCGCCGTCCACCGGGGTGCGCAGCAGGAAGCCTTTGATGTTCTTGCCCAGCTCGTCGAAGAATTGCGGCTTGCCGTCGCTGTCTTTCCGGTCGAAGGCGTAGAACTTCTGGCCCTTGACCTCGGCGTATTCGAGATCGCCGGCCTCGATGGTGCGGCCGCTCTCGGTGACCTTGCGGTCGAAGACCAGACAGAAGCGGTCGCCCTCGCGGATGTCACGCGAGAAGTCGATCTTGTGCGAGAACAGCTTGGCCGCCTCGCTGATCACCGCCGGGGTGCCGCCGACGCTGGCCACGCTCTCGTAGAACGAGCCGTTCATCTCGCCGCAGGCGACCTTTTTCTCGTCGCGGACCTTCTCCTCCAGCTCCCGCAGGCGCAGGGCGCCGTCGAAGGTGCGCGAGACGGTCAGGGTCGAGGACGGGCTGGTGCGCATCGACAGGCCGATCAGGCGGGCCGGGCCGCCGACGCCCCCTCGGCTACTGCGGCGCTGGGCGATCGCGGCCTCGAAGGCCATGCCGGCCTTGATGTTGACGGTGTCGATCGCGCCCTGAAGCGTGGCGACGACCTGCTGGGCGTCTTCCGGGGCGACGCCGGCGCGCTGCACGGCGCCTTGCAGGGTCTCGCCCGGACGCACCTTGACCGCGATGTTCTCGGGACGCTCGAAACCGGGCTGGGCCTCGGCGCTGGCGAAGGCGACGTGCTGCAGGGCGGCCAGGGCGGCGGGATCCAGGGCGGCCTTCTCGATCGGCGCCTTGACGTCGTCAGCCGTCAGCTTCCAGCCCAAGCCCAGGGCGGCGAGGCCGGCCACGGCGGTGAAAACCCTCGGCGCCCAGCGCGTAGCGCTGCGTCGCGGATCAAATTCTTGCATCGTGCCCCCGTCGGTTCGATGCCGCGCAAGTCAAAATGACACGGCTGGGAAGCCCCCCAGCAATCGTCGGGCCGGAACATGCTTAGCCGCGCTCCTGACGGCAAGGACTATTCGGCGCTTCGGTCGATTTGTCACGGCTTGGTTAACGGCGGTTAAGGCCCGAACCGTAACCATATGATCCAAATAAGAAAACGCCCACCTTGCGGGTGGGCGTTTCTGGGTACGCTTTACTGTTACGCTTACTGAACTTGTGGAGACTAGGCCGCGTTGACCTGTTCGTTCGGGTCGCGCAGCACGTAGCCGCGGCCCCAGACCGTCTCGATGTGGTGCTTGCCGTGGGCCGAGGCCGCCAGCTTCTTACGCAGCTTGCAGATGAAGACATCGATGATCTTCAGTTCCGGCTCGTCCATGCCGCCGTACAGGTGGTTCAGGAACATCTCCTTGGTCAGGGTCGTGCCCTTACGCAGGGAGAGCAGCTCCAGCATCTGGTATTCCTTGCCGGTCAGGTGAACGCGATTGCCGTTCACTTCCACCGTCTTGGCGTCCAGATTCACGATGATGTCGCCGGTCTTGATGACCGATTGCGCGTGCCCCTTCGAACGACGGACCACCGCGTGGATGCGGGCGATCATCTCGTCCTTGTGGAACGGCTTGGTCATGTAGTCGTCGGCGCCGCCCGAGAAGGTCTTCACCTTCGTATCGATTTCCGACGAGCCCGACAGGATCATGATCGGCGTGTTGATCTTCGCGACCCGCAGGGTGCGCAGAACATCGATGCCGCTCATGTCCGGAAGATTGAGGTCGAGCAGGATAAGATCGTAATCGTAGATCTTACCCAGATCGACGCCTTCCTCACCCAGATCCGTCGTATAGACGTTGAAGCCCTCAGACTTCAGCATCAGTTCGATGGTCTGCGCCGTCGCGCTGTCATCCTCGATCAACAGTACGCGCATGAGCCCCTCCACGCCAAATCTGGCGCATTCGAACGTCTTAGGCGGAAGTCCGCCGGTTAAACCCTTCGGCCACTGTGGCGTAGAGTTAATTTAAGACTGGTTAATGGTGAATGTTTCCGTTGGTCGAATGGTTAATCTGATTTGCGAATCGGGTGCAAGCGGCGCGCGGCCCCTTGGACACATTGGTCGCAGGCGTCGCAGGGGACCTTTCCAAGACCCTAATTGGGCGCTTCAAATCCCTAAAATCCGTGCGCCTGCAACGATCCGAACGCCGTTACGCCATTAAGGCTCCGCCGCCGGCGGTTCGCTCATGAGGCGAGATTGCGGCGTTCTGTCGCGAGAATTTGAACGCCATGCTGGCGCTTGAAAACGCCCCGCCCCGCCGATGCCCCTTGGCGGATTTCAGGGCCGCGACGCCCCGCCGCAGGGGGTCAGGCGATATTGTCGTCGGCCAGCCAGCCGGCGGCCCGAAGCTTGGCCACGGAAGCGCGGCTGACGGGCGCCGTTTCGCCGTCGATCAGCCGTAGGCGGAGGTTGCGGCCGTCGCGCTCGACGCCGATGATCGCCCGCCGCGCCACCCACCATGAGCGATGGGTCTGCAGTCCCTCGACGCCCGCGAGCCCCGCCGTGACCCGGCCCAAGGGCCCCATCTCCAGTCGCGAGCCGTGCTCGGTGCGGATCCGGACATAGTGGTCCTCCATCCGCAGATAGAGGATGGCGCCCGGATCGACGGCCGACGGCGCGGCGTCGACGGGGACCAGCGGCGCGACGCTCTGCGGGCGCATCCGCACGCGCAGGAAATAGTAGATGATGACGATCGGGGTCGCGGTGGCGACGCACTGGCCGTACCAGGCCAGCGGCGATACGGCGTGCGCGATCTGCGGCCAGAAGGTGACGGCGATCGCGCGTAGCGGCGGCGCCTGTATCGCGCTTCCGAACAGGATGACGGGAGGGACCGTCGCCCAGTCCGGCGCGCCGATCCGTCGCGCGCCCGCCGCGGCCAGTCGCGTCAGGCAACCGAACAGCAGAAACCCGCTGAGCATGCCGCCGACCCAATAGACGATCCGCAGCGGCGGGTTATCGTTGAAGAAGCTGCCGAACGGCCCCATCAGCCCCAGCAGCAGCCCGATCCCCACGCCCACGGCCAGGTCGACCGCCCATTCGCGGGGCGCGCCAAGCAGGGGTGAAGCGTGAGCGGTCATGCCCTTTCTATAGAGCGGCGTTAGGCGGAGTCGCCAGTCTGACCCACTCGCCCCCTCACGAACCCGTTCGCCCATTCGCGCAGGAGCGCTGGCGAGCCGCCATCCGGGCCGTCACAGCGGGGACATCGTTCACCGCTCAGGACCCCCGGACCCATGTCGTTCCGCGCCTTCTTCTCCGTCGCCGCCGTAGCGGCCGCCGCCTTCGGATCTTCCGCCCTTGTTCCCTCCCGGGCCCACGCCGCCAATGCCGGCTTCATGGTGCTGCAAGAGCCCCGACCGAACGGGCCGCCGGTCCAAGTCGGGATCTGGTACCCGACCGACGCCGCGCCCAAGCCGATGGCCCTGGGCTCATGGGGCCACACCGTCGCGGCCGGCGCGCCGATCGTCGGCGAGCGCCTGCCGCTGATCGTCATGTCGCACGGCAACGGCGGCTTCTTCGGCGGCCATGCCGACACCGCCCAGGCGCTGGCCGAGGCTGGCTTCGTGGTCGCCGCCCTCACCCACCCCGGCGACAACTACAAGGACCAGAGCCGCGCCACCGCCATGACCGACCGTCCGGCCGCCCTGTCGGCCCTGATCGGCTGGATGCTGGACGCCTCGCCGCTGAAGGCGAAACTGGATCCGGCCCGGGTGGGCGCGTTCGGCTTCTCGTCGGGCGGCTTCACCGTGCTGGCCGCGGCCGGCGGCGAGGCGGACATCCGCAAGGTCCCCGAGCACTGCAAGACCCATCCGGACAATTTCGACTGCAAGCTGACCGCCAGCAACCCGCCGCCCGCCGACGCCCTGACCGCCAGGTGGGTCCACGACTCCCGGATCAAGGCCGTGGTCTCGGCCGCTCCGGCCATGGGCTTCACGTTCGGGACCGACGGGCTGAAGGGGATCACCGTCCCGGTGCAGTTGTGGAAGGCCAGCGACGACGAGATCCTGCCCGGCGACGAATACGCCGAGTTCGTGCACCGCCATCTGGGCCGGCCGCACGATTATCATGTCGTCTCGGGCGCGAAGCACTTCGACTTCCTCACCCCCTGCGACACCGCGCCGCCGGCCGATCTGCAATATCTCTGCGCCAGCGCCCCGGGCTTTGACCGGCGGGCGTTCCACCGGGACTTCAACACTCAGGTCACCCGGTTCTTCACCGACCAATTGGTCGCACCGGGCAAGGCGCTTCCGAAGGGCTGACTTCACACCCGGTTAACCACGATGGCGGAGTCTGCGCAGGTCATTTAGGAGCCGCCTTGCGTAGCCTCATCGCCGCCGTCGAACGTATCGATCCGCTGACCATCTACGGCCGCGTGGCCGCCGTGAACGGCCTGCTGATCGAGGTCCGCGGCGGCCTGACCCGGCTGTCGGTCGGCGCTCGGGTCGAGATCCAGCGCGCGGGCCAGAAGCCCCTGCCGGCCGAAGTCGTCGGCTTTCGCGAGACCCGCGCCCTGCTGATGCCGTTCGGCCCCGTCGAAGGCGTCGGCCCGGGCGCGGAGATCCGCTTCATGCCGGAAGGCGCGGTCGTCCGCCCGACCAAGGCCTGGCTGGGCCGCATCATCAACGCCTTCGGCGAGCCGATCGACGGCCTGGGTCCGCTGCCGCAGGGCGAGGTTCCCTATCCGCTGAAGACCTCGCCGCCGCCGGCTCACGCCCGCGGCCGGGTGGGCGAACGCCTGGACCTGGGCGTGCGCTCGATGAACGTCTTCACCACCACCTGCCGGGGCCAGCGCCTGGGCATCTTCGCCGGCTCTGGTGTCGGCAAGTCGGTGCTGCTGTCGATGCTGGCCAAGGAGGCCACCTGCGACGCCGTCGTCGTCGGCCTGATCGGCGAGCGGGGCCGCGAGGTCCGCGAGTTCGTGGAAGAGACCCTGGGCGAGGAGGGCCTGCGCCGCGCCGTCGTCGTGGTCGCCACCTCGGACGAACCGGCCCTGACCCGTCGCCAGGCCGCCTACATGACCCTGGCGGTCAGCGAGTACATGCGCGATCAGGACCTGGAAGTCCTCTGCCTGATGGACTCGGTGACCCGCTTCGCCATGGCCCAGCGCGAGATCGGCCTGGCCGCCGGCGAGCCGCCGACCACCAAAGGCTATACGCCCACCGTCTTCACCGAACTGCCCAAGCTGCTGGAGCGCGCCGGTCCCGGGCCGATCCGCCCCGACGGCACCGTGGCCGCGCCGATCACCGCCCTGTTCACCGTCCTCGTCGACGGCGACGACCACAACGAGCCGATCGCCGACGCCACGCGCGGTATTCTGGACGGCCACATCGTCATGGAGCGCGCCATCGCCGAGCGCGGCCGTTTCCCCGCCATCAACGTGCTGAAGTCGATCAGCCGCACCATGCCGGGCTGCCAGCACCCGCACGAGCGCGACATCGTCAAGGGCGCGCGCCAAGTCATGGCCGCCTACGCCAACATGGAAGAACTGATCCGGATCGGCGCCTACCGCGCCGGAGCCGACGAGGTCGTCGACCGCGCCATTCGCCTAAATCCGGCAATCGAAGCTTTCCTCAGCCAGGATAAGGAAGAAGCAACTAGTCTGGACGACTCTTTCGGCTACCTGGGGCAGATCCTGGCGAGTGAGTACTAATGACCAAATGGGCCGCCTCGCTGATCCGCATCTCGAACCACGAGGTCGAGACCCTGCAGAAACGCCTCGCCGAGATCGTCGAGCGCCGCGTCGCGGCTGAACTGCGCATCGCCATGCTGGACGCCGAGGCCGAGGCCGAAGCCAAGAACGCCGAGAACGACGCCGCCGCCGGCTGGTACATGATCGGCTATCGCGAGGGCCACAAGCGCCGCAAGGCCGACATGCTGCTGCAGGTCGAGCAGTGCCAGATCGAGGAAATGGGGGCCCGGGACGCGCTGTCCGAGGCCTTCGAGAACCTCAAGAAGTACGAACACGTCGCCGAGCAGGCCAAGGTGCTGGCGGCCAAGAAGTTGGGCGCCTACGAGGCCGCGCAGATGGACGAACTGAGCATCCGCCGCGCCGCGGTGGGCGGACGGTAAGCATTCCATCATGAGCGCCACTTCCCCTCGTCATCCCGGCCGCAGCGCGCAGCGCGGAGAGCCGGGACCCAGGGGCGGCGCGCACGGCGTTCCTTCACCCCCTGGGTCCCGGATCGCCCCTTCGGGTCGTCCGGGATGACGAGAAAACTTGCTCTCACAAGGCGGGCCGCGCTGACTTCCGCCTTGGCCCTCTCGGCCTGCGGCCGTGAAGCCGCCAGCCAGCCCCCCGGAAACCAACAGACCGCCACCCCGCTGAAGTCGATCGCCTCCACCCCGGTCGGGGCCTGCGTGCAGCATGCCCAGATCCAGGACCCGGCCTTCGCCGAGCTGTTCGCCCGCCACTACTCCCAGCTCACGCCCGAGTGGGAGATGAAGATGGAGTACATCCTCCAGGACGACGGGCGCTTCCGCTTCGACCGCCCCGACGCCATCGCCGAGTTCGCGCGGCGCCACGGGATCCGGCTCTATGGCACCACCCTGGTCTGGTACGACCAGGCCATGCCCGCCTTCGTGAAGCTGGACGGCCAGGGCAAGCCCTTCGCCGACGCCTATCGCAACTACATCCTGGCCGTCGCCGGGCGCTATCGCGGCCAGGCCGTGGGCTGGGACGTGGTCAACGAGGCGGTGGCGGACGACGGCGTCGAGCTGCGCCAGTCGATCTGGACCCGCAATCTCGGCGTCGACGAGCACATGGTCCTGGCCTTCCATCACGCCAAGGAAGCCGATCCGAACGCGGTGCTGTTCGTCAACGAGTACCACCTCGAGAACAACCCGACCAAGCGCGCGACCTTCATGCGCATGGTCGAGCGCCTGCTGAAGGCCGGCGCGCCGATCGGCGGCATCGGCACCCAGAGCCATCTGGATCTCGACTTCACGCGCCCCGGCATGGGCCGCGCGGCGATGGCCGACCTGGCCAGCTTCGGCCTGCCGATCCACGTCTCGGAGCTGGATATCTCGCTCGGCGAAAAGCCTGACTTCTCGCGCCTGCCCGATCTGCTCGCACGCCAGGCCGAGCTGGCTCGCGAGCTGGCGGAAACCTATATGGCCCTGCCGCGCGAGCAGCGCTTCGCCTTCACCGTCTGGGGCCTGCGCGACCGCGACTCCTGGCTGCGCGGCCAGTCGGGCCAGCGGCCCACCGACCAAGGCCTGCCCTTCGATGACGCCGGGCGGCCCAAGCCGATGTTCCAGGCGCTGGCGGACGTGTTGTCGGGGTAGACGCCGGGAACGCCCCCTCCGTCTCGTCGCCTATCGGCGCCGATCCACCTCCCCTGTTTCACGGGTGAGGAGGGTGCGGCTTCCTCCTCCCATGCGAAGCGGGGGAGGTGGCGCGATGCGAATACGCATCGTGACGGAGGGGGCGTTTTTCCCCGAACCCCGTTCTCATACACCAAATCTCAAGCCGCTCCTCCCAAGGTGCCGCTATGAAACTGATCCACGCCCTCCAGGACATGGACAGCGAGAACTCGCTGTCGGCGCGCTTCCGTCGGGCGCGGGCCGCCCGCGTGGTCGCCCTGATCGAGACGACCTTCGCCGAACGCGGCCGGTGCCGCATCGCCGACCTCGGGGGCGAACCGACCTACTGGAACATCCTGTTCGACCGGCAATTCCTCGAGGCGAACAAGGTCCATATCAGCCTGTTCAACCCGCAGCCGTTCACCGTGGACGACCCGCTGTTCACCGCCGCCGTCGGCGACGCCTGCGACATGCACGAGCACGCCGACGACAGCTTCGACCTGGTCCACTCCAACTCGGTGATCGAGCACGTCGGCGACTGGGTGCGCATGGAGGCCTTCGCCAAGGAGTGCCGCCGCCTGGCGCCCCGTTACTATGTGCAGACGCCGTATTTCTGGTTCCCGGTCGAGCCGCACTTTTCGTCGCCGTTCTTCCATTGGCGCTCGGAGCAGACCCGGGCCAAGCTGCTGATGAAGCGCCCGCATGGCTTTTCGGAAATAGCCCCGGACATCGGGGCGGCCATGCGCGACGTCCAACACGCCCGGCTGCTGGACAAGGCCCAGTTCACGTTCCTGTATCCCGACGCCCGCCACGTGGACGAAAAGGTCCTGTTCCTGACCAAGTCGCTGATCGCGATCCGCGACTAGGGCGACGGCATGTGGGGGTTCGCGCAGACCGAGAGCATGAAGGCCGGGGCCAAGGCCGCGGCCCTGGTCTGCGCCTATGTGGCGGGCCTGGCCTACAGCCTGTTCCTGGCCGGCGCGACGCACAACATCCCGACGATCTGGACCGCCAACGCGGTGGCGACCGCCGCCGTCATGGTTCTGAACCGCCGCCAGGCCCTGACCTTCATGGTCGCCAGCGCGGCCTTGCACATCACGCTGGAGCTGGTTGTCGGCTTGCCGGTACGCTTCGTCCTGATCGCCACGGCGCTCGACGCCGTGCAGACGGTCGGCACAGCCGTCCTGCTGCGCTGGATGCGCGTTCCGACCCGGGTGCGCGATCCGCGCGGCCTGTTCCTGGTCATCGCCGTCGCCTCGGTCCTGACGGCGATCGGCGCGATCGGAGTCAACGGCGTGCTGGCCGTCGACCGCGGCGCGCCGTTCTTCCACGGCTGGAGCGACTGGGCCACATCCAATGTCCTGGGCGTGGCGGTCGTCCTGCCCGTGATCCTGATCCTGCTGGACCCCCGGCATCGGGAGGGCTTTCACGTCCGTCCGCTCGAGGCGGCCGGAACCCTGCTGCTGGTGATCGGCGCCTCGTCCTGGGTGTTCGTCAACGACGCCGCCTTCCAGGTGCTGCTGTTCGCCCCCGCCCTGCTGGCGGCCTTCCGGGGCGGCCCGCGCGCGGTGGCGGTGGTGGTCACCACCTCGATGGCCGTGGCCATTCCAGCGGTCCTGCAGCGCACCGGCCTGGACATCCGCGTGGCCCTGGCCCCGCTGCGCCACGCCCTGGTGTTCCACATCGTGCTGTACGCGGTCAGCTTCGTGGCCGCCCTGGCGCTCAGCCGTCAGGCGCGCCTGCAAGCCCTGCTGATCCGCCGCCAGTCGGCCGCCCGCGCCGCCCAGGCCCGCGCCCAGGCCGCCAGCCAGGCCAAGTCCGACTTCCTGGCCACGATCAGCCACGAGATCCGCACGCCGCTGAACAGCATCCTGGGCTTCGCGTCCCTGGTGGCCGACGACCCCAGCCTGTCGCCCGAGAACCGTCGTCGCCTGGACCTGGTCGGGCGCGCCGGGCGCTCGCTGGCCGAGATCGTCGGCGACCTGCTGGACTTCGCCAAGGTCGAGGCCGGCCGCCTGGACCTGGCTCTGACCCCGACATCGCCCGCCGCCCTGCTGCGCGACACCGTGGCCATTATCGCCCCCGAGGCCGCCGCCAAGGGCCTGACCCTGAGCACCGCCTTCGACGAGACGGGCGAGGGCGACGTCGACGCGCCCCTGGCCCTGGACGAGACCCGCCTGCGCCAGGTGCTGTTGAACCTGCTGGCCAACGCCCTGAAGTTCACCGCCGAGGGCGGCGTCACCGTCAAGCTCACCGCCGGTCCCGCGCCCGGCGCCCTGCGGTTCGAGGTGATCGACACCGGCATCGGCATCGCCGCCGAGGTGCAGGCCCGCCTGTTCCAGCGCTTCTCCCAGGCCGACAGCTCGATCAGCCGCAGCTATGGCGGCACGGGCCTGGGCCTGGCGATCAGCCGGGCCCTGGTCACCCGCATGGGCGGTGTGATCGGGGTCGAGAGCCAGCTCGGCCAAGGCGCGCGCTTCTGGATCGACCTGACGGCCGAGCCGGCCGCCCTCCCCGCGCCTGTCCACCGCCCGGCCCCGCGCACCGCCGCCGATCGCGCGGCCCGCGTGCTGCTGGTCGACGACCACCCGATGAACCGCGAACTGGGCAAGGCCCTCCTGACCCTGGCCGGTTGCGAGGTGATCACCGCCGACGACGGCGCCCAGGCCGTGGAGATCGTCCAGGTCGGCGATTTCGACCTCGTCCTGATGGACGTCCACATGCCGGGCATGGACGGCCTGACCGCCGCCCGCGCCATCCGCGCCTTGCCCGGCGCGATCGCCGCCATCCCGATCGTCGCGCTCAGCGCCGACGTCCTGCCCCAGCAGATCGCCCGCTGCCGCGCCGCCGGCATGGACGACCACGTCGCCAAGCCGATCCGCCGCGAGGAACTGTTCGCCGCGGTGGCCCGGGCGCTGGAGCCTCGAGACTCCGTGGCCGAGGCGGTCGGCGGCTAGGCCGCGCCACCCGCTCGGTTCGTGACCTCGGTGACTTTCACGGTCGTCGTTCCCACCTAGGGTCTCTGTCCTCGACCGAACGGAGTTCCTCATGCCTCTCGTCCGCATCTCGCTGCTCAAGGGCAAGTCGCCCGAATATCTGCGCGCCGTCGCCGACGGGGTTCATGCGGCCCTGGCCGAGACCTACGCCGTGCCGCCCGACGACCGCTTCCAGCTGATCGACCAGTACGAGCCCGGGACCTTCGTCTACGACCCCGACTATCTGGGCATTCATCGCACCGATGACCTGGTGATGATCCAGATCACCGCCGCCGCCACGCGGGACACGGCGACCAAGCAGGCGCTCTACAGGGCGATCGTCGAGCGGCTGACCCGCGATCCGGGCCTGCGCCCCGAGGACGTGATGATCGCCATCATCCCCAACCAGCGCGAGGACTGGTCGTTCGGCCACGGCCTGGCTTCGTACGTGAAGGGCTAGCCTCGGCGTCGCGCACCGCACCGCACCGTTAAATCGCGTCACGACCATGGCCGATCCCAACGCGGCGCTGGTCGACCACAAGCCGCAGGCCAGAACGCTGGAACACGCCTGAGATTGAATACCGTGTCATCCCGGACCCGCTTGATCCGGGACCGCCGGAAGCGCTGAGCCTGTTGCGGTCCCGGCTCTCCGCTGCGCTACGGCCGGGATGACAACAGCCGGTTCATGCGCCCCGTCCTACTTCGCCGGGTCCAGGCCGATCACGGTCACCGAGTGCGGCGGCAGCTCGAGCACGGCCGACTTGCCGCTGGCCTTCACGGCGATCGGCTTGGGCGCCACGCGGGTGGGGGCTTCGAAGGTGTTGAAGCTACCCATCTGGTCGGCAGACAGGGTCTCGCCCTTGGCGCCCGCGGCGACATAACCGGCCACGGCGGCGTCGACGCGCAGCGGCTGGTTCGGATCCAGGTTGGTCAGGGACAGCCACAGCTTGCCGTCCTTGCCGACCGCCGCGATGGCGTCCAGGCGCGGCAGGCTGATGTCGCCCGCCTTGTACGTCCCGGCGTCATAGGCCATCGGCACGAACCGGGCGTCCTGGAACGGCGTGTACATCCGGAACACGTGATAGGTCGGCGTCAGCAGCATCTTCTCGCCGCTGGTCAGGACCATGGCCTGCAGGACGTTGACCATCTGGGCGACATTGGCGCCCTTCACCCGGTCGGCGTGGCGCGCGAAGATGTTGAGGTTCAAGGCCGCGACCAAGGCGTCGCGCTGGGTGCTCTGCTGATACAGCGACGAGCCGGGCGCGCCGTCCTCGACCTTGAACCAGGTCCCCCACTCGTCGACGAATAGGCCGACCTTCTTCTCGGGGTCGTACTTGTCCATGATCGCGGTGTGCTTGCTGACCAGCTCCTCCATCCACAGGGTGGTCTTCAGCAGCGACGCATACTTGGCCTCGTCGAAGCCGGTCGCCTGCTCGCTGGCCTTGGGCCAGGTATAGCTGTGCAGCGAGACGCCATCGATGTCCCAGCTCCAGACCTTCTTGGACCAGGCCTGCATCACCGTCTCGGTCCAGGCGTAGTCGTCGCGGTCGGGGCCGACGGCGATCTTCAGCATCTTCTGGTCGCCGCTCTTCTGAGCGGGGTTGTAGTTCTTGGCGAAGTTCGAGAACCGTCGCATGTCGTGGACATATTCGGCGGCCGTCATCGAGCCGCCGCAGCCCCACGCCTCGTTGCCCAGGCCCAACATCGCCACCTTGTAGGGCTTGGCGCGGCCGTTGGCGGCGCGCAGCTGGCCCAGCTCGGTCGGCTGGTCGGTGGTCATGTATTCCAGCCAGTCGGCCGCTTCCTCCGGCGTCCCCGAGCCGACATTGACCGAGACGTAGGCCTGGGATCCGATCTGATCGACGAAGTCCATGAATTCGTGGGTGCCGAAGGCGTTGCTCTCCAGCACGCCGCCCCAGCTGGAATTGATCGTCGCCGGGCGATCCTTCCCGATGCCTTTCTTCCAGTGGTACTCGTCGGCGTAGCAGCCGCCCGGCCAGCGGACGTTCGGGACCTTCAGCGCCTTCAGGGCCGCGACGACGTCGTTGCGGACGCCGCGGGTGTTGGGGATCTTCGAGTCCGGCCCGACCCAGACGCCTTCGTAGACGCCTCGGCCGAGATGCTCTGCGAATTGTCCGAGTATATTGCGATTGATGACCGCGCCAGGCTTGGCGGTATCGACCGTCACGGTGATTTCCGGCGTGGCGGCCTGGGCGGAAAGCGCCATGGCGGCGGCGATGACAAGCGGCGCGGCGAACCCAAACGGCCTCATGACGACTTCCGATCCCTAGTGTTTTTGTCTGACTATTTGAAGCGTAGATGGCAGCGGAAGTCGATTGTCAAGATCGGTCTCCCATTTTCTGATATCGATATCATAACCTTTCCTTCTCCCCTTGCGGGAGAAGGTGTCGGCGGAGCCGACGGATGAGGGGTCGAAAGGCCTGTCGGCTTGGCGCCCAGCCGCTGCCGCCCATCGCGGCGGATGCTTCCTTCAACCCCTCACCCGACCGCCTTCGGCGGCCACCCTCTCCCGCAAGGGGAGAGGGGAAACACATCGCCAACGAAAAACGCCCCGGCCTTGCGGCCGGGGCGTCTTGTCTTCTGACCGAGATCCGGACGCTTACGAGTCCAGGAAGCTCCGCAGCTTCCGCGACCGCGACGGGTGCTTCAGCTTGCGCAGGGCCTTGGCCTCGATCTGGCGGATGCGTTCGCGGGTGACCGAGAACTGCTGGCCGACTTCTTCCAGGGTGTGGTCGGTGTTCATGCCGATGCCGAAGCGCATGCGCAGCACGCGTTCTTCACGCGGCGTCAGCGAGGCCAGCACGCGGGTGGTGGTTTCGCGCAGGTTCGACTGGATCGCGGCGTCGATCGGCAGGATCGCGTTCTTGTCCTCGATGAAGTCGCCCAGGTGGCTGTCTTCCTCGTCGCCGATCGGCGTTTCGAGGCTGATGGGCTCCTTGGCGATCTTCAGGACCTTGCGGACCTTTTCCAGCGGCATGGCCAGCTTTTCGGCCAGCTCTTCCGGGGTCGGCTCGCGGCCGATCTCGTGCAGCATCTGGCGGCTGGTGCGGACGATCTTGTTGATCGTCTCGATCATGTGCACCGGGATGCGGATGGTGCGGGCCTGGTCGGCGATCGAGCGGGTGATCGCCTGGCGGATCCACCAGGTGGCGTAGGTCGAGAACTTGTAGCCGCGGCGATACTCGAACTTATCCACAGCCTTCATCAGGCCGATATTGCCCTCCTGGATCAGGTCCAGGAACTGCAGGCCGCGGTTGGTGTATTTCTTGGCGATCGAGATCACCAGGCGCAGGTTGGCCTCGACCATTTCCTTCTTGGCCTGACGGGCCTCGCGCTCGCCCTTTTGCACGGTCTGGACGATGCGACGGTAGTCGTCGATCGGCACGCCGGTCTCGGTGGCCAGGGCGGCGATCTCGCCACGGATGTCGGTGACCGACTGGGCGTCGTTCTCGACGAACTTGGTCCAGCGCACGCCCATGCTTTTGACCTGATCCGACCAGGTCGGGTTCAGCTCCGAGCCGAAATAGGCCTTCAGGAACTCGCTGCGGCTGATGCCGTAGCTGTCGGCCAGGCGCAGCAGGCGGCCTTCCAGGCCGATCAGGCGCTTGTTGATCGCATAGAGCTGTTCGACCAGGGCCTCGATGCGGTTGTTGTTCAGCTTCAGCGTCTTCAGGTGCTGGATGATCGTCGCCGACAGGCCCTCATAGGCCTTGCGGTCGGCGTCGGTCAGGTCCTCGCCCTTCAGGCGGCTGCCGACCAGCTTGTCCTGCAGCTTGCGGAAGCTTTCGAACTCGCTGGCGATGGCGTCCAGGATGGCCATCACGCCTTCGCGCAGCTCGCCTTCCATGGCGCTGACGGTCGGACCGGCGCCGTCGTCGAAATCGTCGTCGTCGTCACCCTCGGCGCCCTCGGGCTTGGCTTCGCCGGCTTCTTCGTCGACCGGTTCGGCCGGTTCGGCGTCCTCGGCGGCCGGCTGGGCGGCGACGCCGTTGATGGCGGCATAGGTGCCTTCCAGGTCGATCACTTCGCGCAGCAGAATGCGGCCTGTGCCCAGTTCCTCGCGCCATACCATGATGGCTTCGAAGGTCAGGGCCGACTCGCAGAGGCCGCGGATCATGGTGTCGCGACCGGCCTCGATGCGCTTAGCGATGGCGATTTCGCCCTCGCGCGACAGCAGCTCGACCGAACCCATTTCGCGCAGATACATGCGCACGGGGTCGTCGGTGCGGTCGTAGGCGGCCGGCTTGTCGCTGGTGATGACCGTGGTGTTCTCGTCGCGGGTGGCGACTTCGCCGCCCTCGGAACCCTCGGCGTCTTCTTCGGCCTCGACGACGTTGACGCCCATTTCGCTGAGCATGGCCAGCGTGTCTTCGATGGCGTCGGGGCTGACTTCCTCTGACGGCAGCACCTTGTTCAGCTCGTCCATGGTGACGTAGCCGCGGGCTTTCGCCTGCTTGATGAACTTCTTGACGCCGGCGTCGGTCAGGTCGAGCAGCGGGCCGTCACCACCGGTGGTTTCGGGCGCTTCCGTCTCGGCCGAGGAATTGTTGCTCATCAAGCTCTCCGAAATCGACACCGCCGTCTGTGCAAGAGCGGCGCCGAAAAAATCCGTTTCGAAAAGGCCTTACCAGCCCGGCCAGCGCTGTGACTCAGCGCACTCCCAAGGATCACGTTCCCGTCAGAAGCCGCCCGGCCGCGCGCTCAATCGCCATGTGGAAGGGCTCCGCGGGAAACCCGGCGGAGACTGTAAGGCATGAGCGCGGCCTGACGCCTCCCTATTCGGGTAGACGACCACTGGGGACCTGGGGCCGCGGCGAGGGTGACATCCTATTTCGATGAGGGCGCGCGCAACGGCGGCCCGAGCGATGTCAATCAGCTGCTTGGCAAATCCTTGAGTCGGCATGTGGCTTTGGGTGACGCCGGTGTCAAGATGGTGGCGGCAGGTTTCGGCTGCCCAAACACCGATTTCCCCCTCCACCGACCTCCCCGGCGAACGCCGGGGCCCAGATTCATCCGGGGCGGTTTGGGTGGGCGCGCCCACGGCCTTGCAAACAGTCCGACGTCGGTGGGTTCGTCTGGGCCCCGGCGTTCGCCGGGGAGGTCGGAGAAAAGTCTCAGTGCAGAACCTGCGACACCAGCTCGGGATCGGTCCAGCCGCCGCTGTCGATCAAGCGCTTCACCGCGTCGCGTTCGGTCTTCAGGCGGATCAGGGTGTTGGAGTCGCCCTCGTGGGCCAGGTCGGTCTTGGCCTCGTCAACCGCCCGCTCCAGGGCCGTCAGGCGGATCAGCAGATCGAACGCCTGCGACCAAAGGCCACGGATCGCCGCCTCCGGGCTCTGGGCCGCGCTCTGCCCGGCGTCCAGCGCCTTCACATGAGCGGCCGAGCGCTCCAGGGCGGCCAGGGTCGCGTCGTCATAGCCGACCGAGGCCAGGCGACCGCGCAGCATCTTGGTTTCGACGTGGTCGGCGTCCATGCGCAGATTGACCAGCTCATGGGCGATGGCGTCCAGGCGGTGATCGCCAAACCCCTGGGCCATCAGCACCTCGATCCGGTCGTCGACCACCTTGGGATCGCGGAGCGCGGCGACCAGCAGCGCGGCCGAGAACGGGCGCGGCGCCTGCTGCAGGACCTGGGCGGCGTGGCGGCCCTCGGGCGTCGAGCCGGCCAGCGGCGGATTCTTGCCGAAGCGACGCGGGCCGTTGTTGTCCCAGCGGGCGCGGGCCATGGTGCGCCCCGCCTCGCTCGGGGTCTGGGCCTGACGCCGCGCGGCCCGCATCTCGTCGAGGCGGTCCAGCAGCTCTTCCTTGTAGGCGTGGGCCAGATCCTTGTCGGCGATGGTCGCCGCCAAAGTCCGCAGCCGGACCTTCAGATTAGTGCGCTGCTCGGGCGTGTCGAAGGGCTCGATCTCCCTTTCGCGCTCGAACAGGGCCTGGACGAACGGCTTGGTGTCGTTGAGCTGGGCCTTCAGCGCCGCCGGCCCCTGCTCGCGCAGCACGTCGTCGGGATCCTTGCCGCCGACCGGCATCGAGAACCGGAACGAGCGGCCGGGCTTCAGCAGCGGCAGGGCGCGGTCGATCGAGCGGTGGGCGGCGCGCTGGCCGGCCTTGTCGCCGTCAAAGCACAGGGTCGGCTCGGGATGCAGGCGCCACAGGGCCTCCATCTGCTCCTCGGTCAGGGCCGTGCCCATGGCCGCCACGGCCGGCACGCCCGCCCGCTGGCAGGCGATGACGTCCATATAGCCCTCGACCACCACCATCGGCGGCTTCTCGCCCCCGCTCTGGCCGGCGTGCAGGATCTTGCGGGCCTCGAACAGGCCGTACAGCACCCGGCTCTTGTGGAAGAGGCTGGTCTCGGGACCGTTCAGGTACTTGGCGCGGGCCTGCGGATCCATGGCCCGGCCACCGAACGACACCACCTTCCCCCGGCCATCGGTGATCGGGAAGATGATGCGGTCGCGGAAGCGGTCATAGGGCTGGCCGCCGTCCTCGGGCGCGATCAGCACGCCGGCGTCGATCAGGTCGCCCGGCTTGGCGCCCTTGGCGATCAGATAGTCCTTCAAGCCCGTGCGGTTGTTCGGTGCGAAACCGACGTGGAAGCGAGCCCACTCGCTCTCCGGCAGGCCGCGCTTTTCCAGATAGGCGCGGGCCTCCTTGCCGACCGGCCGGCGCAGCTCGCTCTCGAACCAGGCGGCGGCCAGTTCCATCCAGTCGCCCAGGGACGAGCGTTTCTGCTCCTCGCGGGCCGCGCGCGGATCGACCTCGGGCAGGCTCATGCCCGCCTCGGACGCCAGGCGCTCGACCGCCTCGGCGAAGGTCAGCCGCTCGGTCTCCTGCAGGAAGCTGATGATGTCGCCGTGCTTGCCGCTGGAGAAGCAGTGGTAGAAGCCCTTCTCGTCATTGACGAAGAACGACGGGCTCTTTTCCTTGGTGAACGGCGACAGCCCCGCGTACTCGCGCCCCTGCCGACGCAGCTTCACCGTCTTGCCGACCACGTCGGACGGGCGAAGGCGGGACTTCAGTTCTTCGAGGAAGCGGTCGTCGAAACGCATCTAGAGTGGGCGGCGCGCGAGAAGTTAACGCATCACCATATGGGGACGGCCTGCGTCCGTATCGGTCGCCAGCCATATTCCACAGCTTTGTGCACAGTTTTGGCCCGCGGATCTCAAGCTCGGCACTAGGAACACCGTTTCCGGCCCGGCCGTTTTGAACGCTGGGGCGCCTCGACGCGCCCTCGCCCAGAACGCCACGGAGAAGACCCATGCCGCAAAGATGGAACGATCGCGAAGGCCGCTTCGACGTCGAACCGGATCGCGATTTCGATCAGGACCCAGGCTACGGCTACGACGCCTCGCGCCGGGCCGACCCGACCTATGACAATGCGTACCGCGGAGACGGCGGCTATCGCGGCGGCCGCCGTCGCGGCGGTAGCGAATTCCTGCGCGCGGCCCGGCAGGGCGGCGACATCGGCTATGGCCGGGTGCGTTCGGGCGCGGACTATGCCGGCGCCGCCGGCGGTATTCGCCAGCCGGGCGACTGGGGCCGCGTAGGCGGCCACGATTTCGGCGGCGCGACCGGCGACTACGGCGCCGGCGGCTATTCCAGCCCGACGGCCGACTATGGCGACGAGCGCTATTTCGACCACCGCGACCGGGACCGCTACGACTATGGCGACCCCAGCGGCGAGCGCGGCTACCGCGCCTTCGGGCCGCGTCGCCCCCGCCCTCCGTACGCAGCGGGTCACGAGGAACGCACCTGGTTCGACCGGGCGCGTGACGAGGTCTCGTCGTGGATGGGCGACCACGACGCCCTGCATCGGCGCGAGCACGACGCCGTCGAGCGCGGCGAGCACCGGGGCCGCGGCCCCAAGGGCTACCGCCGCTCGGACGAGCGCATCCGCGAGGACGTCAGCGACCGCCTGACCGACGACTCCTGGCTGGACGCCGCCGGCATCGAGGTCTCGGTGTCGAACGCTGACGTGACCCTGTCGGGCACGGTCCGCTCGCGCGAGGACAAGAAGCGGGCCGAAGCCCTGGCCGAGCGCGTCTCGGGCGTCGACAACGTCCAGAACAACCTGCGGGTCGACCGTGGGACGGTCGCCGCGACAGACACCGGGGCGGATCGGGGAACCGACCGGCCCGCGCCGATCGTGCCGCTGTCCGATCCGATGGGGTGACGCAAGATGCTCCCCCGCTTGCGGGGAGCATCTATTTCGGGTTGCCGATCGGTCGCTAAGTTTCGGCGCTGAAACGAAAAGCGCTCCGCGTACCCATGTTCTGCGCGTCGAGGCCAACTTGCCCTCGACAAGCCGGTGTTAACGCCACAAACATCCCGACTTCTCGCCGCGGGAGGCACGCCCGCGCGCCGCATTGGGGTGTTTCGTGAAAGCGCTGTTCTTCTCCGTCTCCGTCCTGTCCCTGGCCGCCACCGCGGCTCTGGCCCAGAGCCAGCCGATGCCGGAGGCGGCTCCCGCCACCCCGCCGATCGAAGCGCCGCGCGACATCCCCTACGCCGGGACGCTGAAGCTGACAGTCGACGCCACCGACCTGGACCGCAAGATCTGGAACGTCACCACGACCATGCCGGTCAGCAAGGCCGGCGACTTCGTGTTCCTGTACCCGCAGTGGGTCCCGGGCGGCCACTCGCCGCGCAACGACCTGGACAAGCTGGCCGGCCTGGTGGTCACCGCCAACGGCAAGCGCATTCCGTGGGTGCGCGACGTGGTCAGCGTCAACGCCTTCCATGTCGACGTCCCGGCCGGGGTCAGCGAGCTGCAGATCAGCTACCAGTTCCTGACCGCCGTCGAGGGCAAGGTCGGCCGCATCGAGGTCACGCCCGAGATGCTGAACCTGCAATGGCTGCAGGTGACGATGTACCCGGCCGGCTACTACACTCGCCAGATCCCGATCGAGGCCAGCGTCAAGCTGCCGGACGGCTGGAAGCTGGCCACCGCCCTGGAGACGGCCAAGACCGACGGCCCGGTCACGACCTTCAAGGCCACCACCGTCGAGACCCTGGTGGACTCGCCGATCTTCGCCGGCAAGTACTTCAAGTCGATCGACCTGGATCCGACCGGCCCGGCCCCGGTGCGCCTGAACCTGGTCGCCGACCGTCCCGAACTGCTGGAGGCCAAGCCCGAGCAGATCCAGATCCACAAGGACCTCGTCCAGCAGGCCTACAAGCTGTACGGCTCGCACCACTACGACCACTACGACTTCCTGGTCGCCCTGTCGGACAACATTGGCGGCATCGGGCTGGAGCACCACCGCTCGAGCGAAAACCGGGTCGCGCCGAAGTACTTCACCGAGTGGGACAAGAACTTCGTCGGCCGCGACCTGCTCAGCCACGAATACACCCACTCGTGGAACGGCAAGTTCCGCCGCGCCGCCGACCTGTGGACCCCGAACCTGAACGTGCCGATGCGCGACAGCATGATGTGGGTCTACGAGGGCCAGACCCAGTACTGGGGCAACGTCCTGGCCGCGCGCTCGGGTCTCTTGACCAAGCAACAGGCCATGGACTCGATCGCCGCCACCGCCGCCCTCTACGACAATCGTCGCGGCCGCGATTGGCGTCCGGTGCAGGACACCACCAACGACCCGATCATCGCCAACCGCAAGCCGCTGTCGTGGCTGAGCTGGCAGCGCAGCGAGGACTACTATTCCGAAGGCCTGCTGGTCTGGCTCGACGCCGACACGCTGATCCGCGAGAAGACCGGCGGCAAGAAGTCGCTGGACGACTTCGCCAAGGCCTTCTTCGGCGTCGACAACGGCTCGTACGTGCCGCGCACCTATACGTTCGAGACCGTGGTCGACACGCTGAACGGCGTCTACGCCCATGACTGGGCCAGCTTCCTGAAGACCCGCATCCAGGAGGTGCAGGAAAAGGGCCCGCTGGATGGCTTGGCGCGCGGCGGCTACAAGCTGGTCTACACCGACACCCCGACCGAGTTCATGAAGTCGGCCGAGACCAAGGCCAAGAACACCCCGCTGTCCTATTCGCTGGGCCTGACGGTGGGTTCGGACGGCATTCTGACCGACGTGCAGTGGGGCGGCCCGGCGTTCAAGGCCGGCTTGACCCAAGGCCTGACGGTCGTGGCGGTCAACGGCGAGGCCTTCGACGGCGACAAGCTGAAGGCGGCGGTCGCCGCGGCGGCCAAGCCGGATGGCCAGCTGGTCGAGCTGCTGCTGAAGGACGGCAGCCGCTACAAGATGGTCAAGATCGACTATCGCGGCGGCCTGCGCTACCCGCGCCTGGAGAAGGTGGCCGGCGCCCCCAGCCGTCTCGACGACATCCTGACGCCGCGCAAATAGCGACATTCGCGCGCAGGTTGCGAGCCGTTCGCGGCCTGCGACGAAATGCGGAAGGGCGGGAAGCCGACACTTGTGTCAGCTTCCTGCTTGTTCAATCCCTCTGAACGCGTACCGAAAAAGGGCCCGCTCCCTCTCCCAAGGCGGGCCCTTTTTTGCGCCTGGAGCTTCCCTCCAAACTGGGGGCGCCGGATTACGGCGAGTTCACTAGATCCGCTACGCATGTAGCGCTACACCTGTAGCGTAAACAGCCGCGCGGAGACCGTCGTGATCGAATCCCTGCCCAGACGCGAACGCGAAGTCTTCGAGGCGCTGTGCCGGCTGGAAGCCAGCACCACCGCCGGCGTCCGCAACGCCCTGTCCGACCCGATCAGCGACTCCGCCGTCCGCACCATGCTGGCGCGGCTCGAGGCCAAGGGCCTGGTCGAGCGCACCGCGGGTCCCGACGGTTTCCTGTACCGCCCCGCTGAGCAGGCCGAGGCGGTCGCCGCCGGCGCGCTGCGGCGGATGATCGACACCTTCTTCGCCGGCTCGGCGGCTAGCGCCGCCACCGCCCTGCTGGGCCTTGGCCAGCGCCTGACCCCCGAGGAAGCCGCCGCCCTGGAGCGGGTCATCGACAAGGCCGTGGAGCGCAAGCCATGAGCTGGATCGTCCTCGCCTCGCTGCTGGCCAAGTCCAGCCTGATCGCCGGCGCCGGCCTGGCCAGCGCCCGCTTCCTGGCCCAGCGCCCCGCCGACCGGGCGGACATCCTGCGCGCCACGGTCTGCCTGCTGCTGGCCCTGCCCGTTATCACCGCCCTGTTGCCGACCCTGGACCTGGCGCTGCTGCCGGCCCTCGCGCCCGACCCCGCGCTTCCGGCGACGGCGATGACGGGCGAGGTCGGAACGATCGCTGTCCCGGACACGTCGGACGCCCCGCCTTGGCGCGCCCCCGGCCGCATCGTCGGGGCCCTGTGGCTGTTCGGGGTCGTCGCCTTCGCCGGACGCCTGGCCCTGGGGCTGCGCACCCTGGACCGCTGGACTCGCCGGAGCGACGCGGTGACCCAGGCCGACTGGCTGGACACGCTGGACCGCCTTGCCCCCGCCGACCGTCCCAACCTGGTGTCCAGCGACCGCCTGGCCGGCCCGATCAGCTGGGGGGTCGCGCCCGGCCACATCGTCCTCGACCCGGCCAGCGTCGCCGACAGCCGCGCCGCGCCCGCGATCCTGGCTCACGAGCTGGCCCACCTGCGCCGCCATGACTGGGTGTTCCTGATCCTGTCGCGGCTGGCCCTGGCGCTGTTCTGGTTCAACCCGCTGGTCTGGCGCCTGCAAGCCGCCCTGACCGAACGCTCGGAGGAGGCCGCCGACGCGGCCGCGCTCGAGAGCGTCGACCGCACCCTCTACGCCCGCGCCCTGGTTCGCCTGGCCGCCCACCCCAACACCCACGCCGCTAGGGGCGTCGCCATCGCCATGGCCGCCGACAGCAAGACGCTGAAGACAAGGATCGCCTGCATCATGACGAACACGTCCGCGCGCCGCCGTCCCCTGACGGTCGCCCTCACCGTCCTGGCCCTGGCCGCCGTGGCCACGCCCCTGGCCGCCTTGGCCGTGACCCGCCAGGACTGGGTCGCCCCGCCCGTCCCGCCGGTTCCGCCCATGCCGCCCGAAGCCCCGCCCGCGCCGCCGGAACCGCCAGCCCCGCCCGCCTTCCGCGTGCCTCCGGCTCCGCCCGCGCCGCCAGCGCCCCCCGCCCCTCCGGCTCCGCCGCCGCGCGCGGGCAGCCACGTCCACATCCACAACAGCTTCCGGGCACCCTCGGCGGAGGAGATCCGCGCCGCCGACGAGGCTCGCGCCCACGCCGAAGACGCCCGAGCCCAGGCCGAAGAAGCGCGGGCCGAGGCCGAGGAAGTCCGCGCCCACATCCAGGAGGCTCGCCGCCGCGGCGAGGAAGCGCGTATCGAGGCCGAGATCGCCCGCCGGGCCGGCGACCAAGCCCGGGTCGAGGCTCAACGGGCCCGGATGGAAGGAGACCGCGCTCGGCGCGAAGGTGAACGGGCTCGCGCCAGGGCCATGATCGACGCCGACCGGGCCCGCGCCGAGGGCGAGCGCGCCCGCCAGCGCGCGGCGCGGGAAATGGTCCGGGCGCGCGCCCAGATGGCCGACGGCGCCGACCAGATGCGGGGCGGCGCTCGCGAAATGCGCGCCGAAGCCGCCCGGCTGCGCGATCCGGCCTATCGCGCCAAGCAGATCGCCGAGAACCGCGCGCGCGGCCAGACCGTCACCGACGCCGAGCTCGTGGAGCTCTCCAACCGCCTGCCGAGCCAGGCCGACCACCTGGAGCGCCAAGCCGATCGGCTGGCGGAGCGGGCCCGCGACCCGAGCTAGCTCCTAGCTTCGACAGGACCCCCTTCACGTGTCATCCCGGCCGTAGCGCAGCGGAGAGCCGGGACCCAGGGGCCACCGCACTGCGCCGGC